>JAJZIF010000002.1 GCA_021810735.1 Acidobacteriota bacterium | reverse complement strand
GCAGCAGCGCGAGGCCAGCCAGTACGCCCAGCAGCATCACCTCTATGCGCTGCATGCCGAGCGCGTGCCGCTCCAGATCCATCATGCTGTAGAAGCCGGAGAACGGCAGCGTCGGGTCGGCCTGCGCCAGCGCCTTCTGCATCGCCTCGGTAATGCCGCCGACCGACCCATGCGTGCGCACGATCCAGCTCGGCTGGAACCAGATATGCGCCATGTTGATGAGACCTGGGTCCATCTGTGTCGCAGGAACATACAAGATAGGCTCGCTGCTCAAAGGCGCATCGTGAAGATACATAGATCTGTCGATGATGTCCGCAACTACGCCCACCACAGCGATGCCGTTGCGTGCGTCATCTGCACTATTCAAATACCGCCCAACAGGGTCTGCTTTGTCCAGATATTTACGCGCGAAAGCCTCGTTCACAATAGCGACCGGCTGGCTCTGCGCCGTGTCGCTGTCCGCGAATTGTCTTCCGGCCAACAGAGGTATTCGCAGCGCTTTGAAGTAGTCCGGGGTAACGTAAACCTCTGTCGTGACAAAAAGTTTGCCAGCATTTTTTCCGTCCGCAATCTTCACGCCGTCATTCAGTCCGCGCTCATACGGCAGACTCAAGCCAACTGCAGCATTCTCCACGCTGGGAATGCGCCGCATCGCGTCCAGGCTGGTCGTCAGCAGATGCTGGAAGGCCGCTGGATCGTGGTAACGCGCATCGTCCAGCGAGACCTTGCCGGTCATCACGTTATTGGCGTCGAAGCCCGGCGGCAGCGTCTCCAGATAAATCAACGAATGGACCAGCAGTCCCGAGGCGGAGACCAACACCACCGTCAGCGCAATCTCTCCGGCGATGAGCAGCGCGCGCATCCTGCGATTGCTGCTGCCGCTCGACGCGCGGCTGGCCCCCACAGCCATGGCGGAACGAAGGTCGATGCGGCGCAACTCCAGCGCGGGAAGCATCCCGAACAGGACACTGGTCGCCAGCGAAACCGCCAGCGTAAACAGCAGCACGCGGCCATCGAGGCCAAAGTTATTGGTCGGCAGCAAGCCTTCGGGAATCAGGCGTTGCAACAATACCAGGCCGCCCTTGGCCACACCCAGTCCGGCGGCGCCGCCCAGCAAGGCCAGCACCATGTTCTCCGTCCATAACTGGCGCACCAGCGCGAAGCGTCCCGCCCCCAGCGCCATGCGGGTCGCCATTTCGCCGCTGCGACGTTGCGCCCGCACCAGCCCCAGCCCAGCCAGGTTCGCGCAGGCGATCAACAGAATGAAGCCAACCGCGACCATCAAACCGAAGACGGCGGGACGCATCGGCTCCGCTTCGCTCTGCTGCAACGGCATTCCTTCCAGATGGACAGATGCGTCGTGGTTACGCGCAAGGTACTTCTCGAAACGTGTCAAGGCCAACCGTTCCAACTGGGCATTCGCCTCCGCCCAGGTGCTGCCCGGTTTCAGCCGCAGCAGCACGCCGTAATTTGTCCCTTCGCCTTCGCCGGTCGTGCTCGGCTGCAACGGCGTCCACATATCCACCGTCTGCGTCACTCCTTCATTGAGCGGCGCCTGTGCGCCTCGCGCCAACACTCCAACAACCGTATACGGCGCACCTCTCAGCCGAATTGCCCGACCCACGATGTGCGGATCGGAATGGAATGTATCGCGCCAAAGATCGTTGCTCAGAATCACCACGGCGGGGCCGTTCGGACGGTCTTCCTCGCGCGTAAAGCTGCGGCCCATCCGCGGTGGAATCCCTAATACGTCGAAGTATTTCGAGGACACGCGCAACTGCTGCACATACTGCACGTTGGCTCCCGCTTGAAGGTTGACGCCGCTTTCCATGCCATAGGCCGCTGCCGTCACCGCCGGAACCTTGTCACGCACCAACTCATACATCGTGCCGTCAAAGCTGTCCTCGTCATGCGCGTCATTTGTGGAGTTCCAGTGCATCATTAACGCGCCCAGCCGCGCGGGTTGCGGGTACGGCAGCGGACGCAGCATCAGCGCATTCACCACGCTGAAGATTGCCGTGTTCGCGCCGATGCCGAGGGCCAGGGTCAGCACCGCGGTCGCGGCGAATCCTGGGGCCTTCAGCAACTGGCGCCAGGCGTAGCGAAGATCGTTGAGCAAAGTGGTCATTCGATGGTCCTATTCTTCCCGCAAAATTTCTACCGGTTCGGTCAGCGCCGCTCGACGGGCCGGTATGTACGCCGCAGTCAGTCCACACAGCGCGAGCAGCAAACAAGCGGCCAGCAATGTCAGCCAGTCGTGGGTGTGAACTCCATATAAGTAGCCCCGCAGGAAGCGGCCTGTCGCGTAGGACAGGGAAATTCCAGCCCCCAGCCCGACGATCAGCAGGCCCGCCGCTCGCGACAGAATCAGCACCACGATGTCGCGCCGTTGCGCCCCCACCGCCAGGCGGATCGCCATCTCCCGCCGCCGCAGCCCCACCGCATACAACAGCGATCCATACAGCCCCGCCAGCGTAATCAACAGCGCCATCCCGCCAAACAGTTCCAGCAGGTGCGCCGCCAGCTTCTGGTCGCCCATCGAGTCCTCAACCACCTGATCCATGGTTTCGATCTTCGCGCCGCGCAATTGCGGATCGAGCTTGCCGAGAATGCGTCGAATCTCCGGAATCACCACCTGCGGATCTTCGCGGGTGCGCGCGGCCAGTTGCATGTGAATGCCCGCCACTGCGCTGTACAAATTGTCTCCAGGCAAAAGTTGTGGCAAGCAGATGAAAATCTGTGGGCCGCGTTTATCGGCCAGCGAGAGCTGCGGCAGGTCGTCCATCACGCCAATGACAATCTCATGGGAGTCCTTGTCTTTGTGCAGGTTCATAAATTTCTTCCCCAGCACAGGTCCGGCAGGCCACCACTCCTTGGCAAACGCCTGATTCACGACGATGACAGGTTGCGAGGTGGCCGTATCGTGCTCATTGAAAAATCTTCCTTGCAGCATTCGAAAACCGAGCACCCGTTGCAGGTCCGGCGTCGCCACGCTGAGTTGCGCAGTGATGTGCGTATTCTCCGCATTAGGTGTCTTCTTACCCTGCTTGGCGTCCCCATACAACGAAAGCCATACGAAGAAACTCGTGTCCAGTGGGACTGCTGTCGATAGACTGGCGGCCTGAACGTCCGACAGGCGTTGCGTTTTTTCAAGCAGCGGCTGGTAGAGCTGCGTCACCAGGTTGATGTTGCGATAACGATAGCTGGGAACATCGAAGTCCGCCGTAAGTATATGGTCGGTGCGGATGCCCAGCGATTCATGGCGCATGGCGTACAGCGTCCGCAGCAGCAGGCCGCAGGCCACCAGCAAGGTCAGCGACAGAGCAATCTCCATCACCATCAAGCCATCGCGCAAATGCTTCTGCCGCCGTCCGACGCTGATTTGCAATCCTCCATGTTGCAGCGCCTGCAACGGCGGCGCGCTGGAGGCGAGAAGCGCCGGAGCAATGCCGCACACCACTGCGGTGCAAACGGAGAACACAGCCAGCGCCAGCAGCACAGGCAAATTCAATTGAATGTCGCGGACGATGTCCACCCGCTGCAACAATGCATGACGAAAGACATGCAGCGCGACCACCGCCAGCGCCAGCCCAACCGCAGCGGCACCCACACTCAACAGCAGGCTTTCCATCATGGCCTGCCAGAGCAGCCGCGCCCGGCCCGCGCCCAGCGCCGCGCGTACGGCCACTTCCCGATTGCGCGCCGTGCCGCGCACCAGCAGCAGGCTGGCAACGTTCGCGCAGGCAATCAGCCACAGCATTCCGCAGGCTGCCAGCAGAATCAGTAGCGCCGGACGGAATTTCCCCTCCAGGCTGGTGCGATAGCTTTGCAGTTGCACCGACGCCGGTATCGGGTACGCATCGCCCGCCGGATATTCTTTGGCGATGCCAGGTAGCAGGCTGTTCAGTTCGATCTGCGCGGCAGCCTGCGAATCTCCGGGCCGAAGGCGTGCAATGATTCCGTAATACCCTTGCGGGCCGCTGCGGGTGGTCACGGCGGCGGTCAGCGACAGCGGCGTCCAAACCTCCGCGCGTGGCGCCAACACTTTTGCGCGAGACCACGAAAGCGGATACGAGAATCCCTTCGGCATCACGCCGATCACGGTGTACTCTTTGCCCTCCAGCTTGATCGTTTGCCCCAGCGCCTTCGGGTCGCGATGAAAATACTTGTTCCACGCGGAATCGCTCAACACCACGACGCGGTCGTGGCCCGGAACCTGTTCGGTAGCCCCGAAGGTCCGGCCCAACTGCGGCCCCACGCCCAGCACGGAAAAAAGATTGGCGCTGGTTTCCACATTCGTGATGGAGCCACCGCCATTCGGCGCATCAAGGAACTGGTTGATGTCCGTCGAGTAGGCAATAGCGCTCAACGTATGCGCCCGCTGCTGCCATTCGAGGATATCTGGATACATCGCGCCATACATCGGCAGCCCCTTGGCGTCGAACACCTTCGGAACAACCAGCCTGTCAGCCTGCGGATAAGGCAGCGAGCGCAACAACACTGCCTCGATCACGGTAAACATCGCCGTATTCGCCCCGATGCCGAGGGCGAGGGTCAGGACGGCGGTGATCGTAAAACCGGGCGACTTGCACAACTGCCGGATTGCGTAGCGAAGATCGATCCACAGATTCGACATAAACTTTGCTCCTTTACTCGTCTCGAAGCGCGTGCATCGGGTCGACGGCTGCGGCTCGTTGCGCCGGCATCGCAGAGGCCGCGACCGAAAGCATCAGAATGACGGCGGCAGAAGAAATCAGCACGAACGGGTCAAACGGATTGACCTGAAACAACAGGGAGCGCAGAAGCTGGGTTGCACCGATCGCGCCGGCCAGCCCGATACCGCAACCGATGAGGGCAAGCCTGGCTCCAGACAATAAAATCAATTGCCGGATACCGGATCGAGAGGCACCGAGAGCGAGGCGAATCGCCATCTCCTGTGTGCGAAGCGCGACAGAAAATGCAACCACGCTATAAATGCCGAGGATGGCGAGCAGAACCGCGATGATCCCAAACGCGGTAATGATCGTCGTGTTGAAACGGCGTGGCGCTTCCGTGTCGGAGACCGCCTGGTCCATCGTCTGGACTTGCGCGACGGCCAACTGCGGGTCGAGTGAATGAAAGACCGCGCGCAGGGAATTCTCCATCTGCTCCGGCGGCAGTATGGTGCGTAGAGCCACGGACATTTCATTGCCAGAGATATTTGTAGGTCGGGACAGAGAACCCAGTGCAGCCTCATATTGCGCCAATGGTTGGTAAAACTGATCGGATGTTTCTTCGTCGGGCGCATTTTGCTTCACGTCAGCGACTTCGCCGACGACGGTAAGCCACGGAGCTTTCCACTTCGACCTTCCAATCATCAAACGCTTGCCGAGCGGATCTTGTCCATGCCAATAATGCTCGGCCAGCTTGCGATTCACAATCACGACGAGTTGCGCTTTGGCATCGTCGTGATCGGTAAAGAACCGGCCCCGCAGCAGCGGAATCCCCATCGCGCGAAAATAATCGCCTTCCGTCTGGCCGGTATCGGCCACGCTAAAGTCCTCACCCCTGGGTGGCACATAATCGTCGGCTGTGAAACCTAGGCTGCCCATACCACCAGATTCGGGCAAGCCTGTAGTCAAGCCGACCCATTTCGCGCTGGGTAGCTGGTGCAGTTGCCGCAGAAGCTCATGATTGAACGTATCTACATCGGACTGCGTGGCATATTTTTGCGCAGGCAAATTGTATGAGGCAATGACGACATGCACAGGACTAAAACCCAGGTTTACGTCCCGCATCTTTTGAAAGCTGCGCAGCAGCAGGCCAGAGGCGACGAGCAGCACCAGCGCCACAGCGATCTCTGCAATAACAAGCGTGGAACGGAGGTAGGCGTGTCCGCTGCCAATGCTGCTCGTTCGGCCTGCCTCTTTCAATGTATCGTTCATATTGGTATGAATGACCGCAAAAGCGGGGACGAGCGCCGAACTCGCGCCAGTCGCGATGGCCAGGAAGACAGCGAAGGCTATTACGACCCAATTTAGCCCAATGTTATCGATACGCGGCAGCGTCTCTGGCAGCAGATGGATCGATACTCGAAGCGTAAGGGCCGCGAGCACGATACCCAGCACTCCCCCGCATATGCCCAGGGACAGACCCTCCAGAATCGATTGGCGTACCAGCGTGGCAGAACTTGACCCTAATGCGAGACGGAGAGCTGTCTCACGGCGGCGGCGAATCGCACGCACCAATAACAAGCCCGCAAGATTGGCACACGCAATTAACAAAACAACGATCACTGCCAAAAACAGAATGCGGATCAAAGGACGAGCATCGGCAATTGTGTCTTCTCGCAATGGATGCACAACGGCGCTTATATGAAGACTCGACAGGGATGCAGGGTAATTGCGCATGATTTCGCTGGCCACCCGATTCGCATCCAGTTGCGCCTGTGTTGGCGTTATGCCCGCCTTGAGGCGGCCAACCATTTGGAAAGTCCACGTCCCGGCACCTCCCGTCAGTTCAGCCGGTGTCAGGCTCAACGGAACCCAGAGTTGGCTCTGGTTCAGCCGCCCCGGAAGCAGCGGAAACTCGAAGTTGCGCGGCATCACGCCGATCACAATGTAGGGCTTGCGATCCAGAAGAAGTTTCTTGCCTAGAATATTTGAGTCGGCATGAAAACGACTTTTCCATATCGAGTAGCTGAGAACTACAACCTGCTGGCCATGATCGTCTTCTTGTTGAGTGAAGACACGGCCCACCAACGGCGATACGCCCAGCGCAGCAAAGGCGCCCGCTCCCAGACGACAAGCATTGATCTCGACCGGGGCTTCGATTCCCGAGAATTCATATGTTGTCTGCTGATATCCGGCCAAGTTCGCAAATGCATCCGTATCTCGCGTGTAGGTGCGAATGTCTGGAGCGGTTACAGTGGCACCTCCAGTTCCCGGACCAGATCCCGGCACACGATCTCCGAGGGACACTAGCTTGCTGGGATCACGGAATGGCAAGGGCCGCAGCAGAACTCCATCGACAACGGAGAAGATCGCCGTGGTCGCGCCGATGCCAAGCGCCAGCGTCAGCACGGCGGTGATAGTGAATCCAGGTGACTTGCGCAATTGCCGCAATGCATAGCGAAGATCGCTGATCAAGTTGGTCACAATGCTTCTCCTTACTCGGCGCGCAAGGCTTCGACGGGTTCAATGTTTGCGGCTCGCCGAGCAGGTATATAACTCGCAACCAGTCCTACGGCGAACAGGAGAATCGATACGGCAGCGATGGTCAGGAAGTCATGCTGGGCGACCCCATACAGAAAACTGCGAACCAACTTTGTGGCGAAATATGCGGCGAGAATTCCGATGAGCAGTCCGGCAATCAGAAGCCGACTGGCCTGGCGCAGGACCATGCGAAGGACATCTTCGCGCTGCGCGCCTAGAGCGAGGCGCACGCCGATTTCGCGGGTGCGCTGGCCGACGTTGTAGCTGAGCAGTCCGTAGAGCCCGGCGGCTGCGATCAGGACTGCGGCGATGGCGAAGATCCACAATAAGCGCGCGGCTAGTGTCTGGCTGCCGAGCAAGTTATCAATTTGCTGGGGCATGGTCTGGACGGTGTGCACAATAAACACCGCGTCTCTCTCGGAGAAAATCCGGCTGATGGTGGGGACGATCACTTCCGGCGGCTGGCCGGTGCGGACAACCAGTTCCATCGCCATGGAAACGATGGGGTAGAAATCATCGGCTAGCGGAATTTGATTCAGGTCGACATCAACTTCAGGGACAGCGGGTTGACCGAGGACGTTGGGTGTGTCTTCGACGATGCCAACCACGCTGACGTTTTCAAAAATACTTTTTCGCGTGGGGTTGGTATCCAGGTCGAGTCTTTTCTGCAGGGGCTGGGCTCCGAGATATTGACGAGCGAACGCCTGGTTGACGATGACGACAGGGGTGGTCCCGATGCGATCGCCATCGTTAAAGCGACGACCCTGGAGAAGACGGACTTCCAGCGTGCGATACGCGCCGGGGGTGACAGCGTGCAGTTCAACCGAAGAATGGGAAGCGTTCGCCTCGGGATCACCAATGACGATGAAGTCGTCGTTTATCTGCACATTGTTGGTGAGTGGCGCGGAGGTCACGAACGCGGCAGACTCGACACCGGGAATCTGGCGCACGCGCGCCAGCAGTGGGTTGTAGAAAACGGCAAGGAGGTCGGTGGATGTCGCGTCCGCTGCCGTGGGCGTGAATCCTCCACGGGAGAAAAATTGTGCGACCACCAGGTGCTGCGGATTGAAGCCGACAGGAACGTGGCGGAGCGCATACAAAGTGCGCAGCAGAAGGCCGGCTGAGACCAGCAGAACCAGGGACAAGGCTAGTTCGCCGACAATTAATGCGTTGCGCAGGCGAAGTTGCTTGATGCCGGCGCCGGCTCCGCGGGAGCCTTCATGCAGCGCTTCCTGTGGATCGGCGGACGCCGCCTGAAACGCGGGGACCGTTCCAAAGATGACGGCCGAAACAATGGAAAGCACGATCAGCAGCAGGATGACGTACCAGTTCAGCGCGATATCTACCGCCCGGTTCAGGTTGGCGTGGATCGAATGACGCAAAACTGCGAGGCATGCGTAGGCAATGCCTAAACCACAGGCACCGCCGGCGATGCCGAGCAGCAGGCTCTCGGTTAAAAACTGGCGCACGATGCGTCCGCGCGCGGCGCCCAATGCGGCACGCATCGCAATCTCTCGACGCCGGGCGGCCATGCGGGTCAGCGTCAGGCCGGCGATGTTGGCGCAGGCGATCAACCAGACCAGCAGCACCGCGCCTTGCAAAGCGAGCAGGGCCGGGCGGACAGAGCCAACCAGCGTATCGAGGTAATTCTTGACACCGACGTTTTTCGGGAGGTGCTGATCGGTAAACTGTCGGGCGATGTTTGCCTGGATGCCGCTCAGTTCAGTCCGCGCGGCAGCGACGGACACACCGGGTCGCAGACGCCCGATTGCGTTCAAGAATCCGTTGTCGCGTTGCTCCATATCGGCGGTGTGCGGCAGGACGGTCCATACAACCGGCCCATCGTCATTGATGGGGATGTAAAACTGGGGCGGCATGACGCCGATGACGATATAGGTGTCCGCTCCCAGTTGAATCTGCTTGCCGATTATGTTTTTGTCCGCATGGAAATAGCTCTTCCACACCAAATAGCTGAGGACGACCGTTCCCTGATTGCCCGCGGTACCCGCTTGCTGAAGGAAGGTCCTACCCATCATGGGCTGCACGTGCAGCATGGAGAAGAAGTTGGGACTGGTTTGGATGTTGACGGAAAACTCCGCGGTGCCGTCCGCTTTCTTCAGATCGAAAAATTTCTGAGTGTACCAGGCGATGTCCTGAAACGATTTCGCGTGCGTGCGCCAATCGCGCAAATCCGGAAGCGAAGAGGGACTGATGTTGCCGGTGTTGTTCGCTTCTCCCAGCGCGACGATCTGCGAGGGATGGGGCACGGGAAGGGGCCGCAACAAGACGCCATCGACGACAGTAAACATGGCGGCGCTGATGCCGATGCCGAGGGCCAGGGTGAGGACGGCGGTGACGGTAAATCCCGGCGACTTGCGGAGTTGGCGGAATGCGTAGCGAAGGTCGTTGAGCAAAGCGGTCAATGTACACCTCCTTATTATTCGGAACGCAGGGCCTGCATGGGATCGATGGAGGCGGCGCGGCGGGCGGGCAGTAGCGACGAAACCAGCGCAACCATCCCCACTACAATGAAAGCGCCCAGCATGGCAAGCGGGTCATGCCAAGAGAGCTTGTACAACTGCGACTGCATCCATTTGCCAACCGCCAGCGACAGGGGCGCGCCCACCACCATGCCGAGCGCAACCATCCATAGGCTCTCCCGCAGCACCATCCACTGCACGTTCTCGCGGGTCGCGCCCAGCGCCATGCGCACGCCAATCTCCTGCGTGCGGCGGCTGACACGATAGGCCAGCGTGCCGTAGAGTCCAATCGCCACCAGCAGCGCCGCCAACAGGCCGAAGAAGGTCGTCAGTCCTGCTGTCAGCGCGTTAAAGAAATAGGATCTGTCGAACACGGCCTGCTGGGTCTGCGGATCATCCAACGGCAGGTTGGGATTAATCTGCCGGACGACGCGGCGCACTGTCGGCAGAATCGCCAAGGGATTGCCCAAGATTCGAAGCTCCACGCTCATCGCGCCCGTACCTGGCACCTGCGCGTAGGGATACCACGCCATAGGCATCTTTGGTTCATCCACACTCGTGAACTTGCTGTCTCGCGCTACTCCGACAATAGTGAAGGTATGGCCCTTTGGTCCCAGCGTGTGGCCAAGTGGATTGGTATGCGGCAGGAAACGGTCGACCAGCGTTTGGTTGACTACGGCAACGTGTTGCGCATCTGCCGTATCTGCGGCAGTGATGCCGCGCCCTTGCAAAATGGGGATGCCGAGCGCATGAAAGAAGTCCGGGCCGACATTGTTGGTCCGCAACAGATCGTTCATACCTTTTGAGGGTTTCATCACCCCGTCCAGTACGACATTATTGTTGTCGCTCCAACCCGCTCCCAGGCGATTATCCGTCACCGTCGCCGACTCCACGCCGGGCAGCACACGCAGCTTGTCGAGTAGATTCTGATAGAACTGCACCGCCTGCGCATCGGACTTCATCCCGATCGGATTGATGCTGAAGACCAGCAACCCTTGCGTGCGAATGCCAAGGTCCTCTGTCTGATACTGCCGCAGCGTCCGCACCATCAAGGCTGCGGCGACCAGCAGCACCACGCACACCGCCGTCTGCGCGGAAACAGCCAGCCTGCGCCCTAGCAGCCGGTTGCGGTTCATACCTGCGGAGGCGTTCCCGGACTTCATCGCCAGCGTCGGTGAAATCCGCATGGCGCTCACCATCGGGGCCAGCCCAAAGACCAGCGTGGCCAGCGACGCCGCGCCCAGAGTCAACCAGAGGACACGCCGGTCGGGGCTGAAGTCCAGTTGCATGTCCATCCCCGCGTCCAGCATCTTCGCCAGCATGGGCGCGACCCAGGCGGCAAACGCCCAGCCCAGCCCAGCGCCCACAGCCACCAGCAGCAGGCTCTCCGCCAGCAGTTGCCGCAGCAGTGTCATGCGGCCAGCGCCCAACGCGACGCGCACCGCAATCTCTCGCTGTCGCGTCGCATTGCGCGCCATCACCAACATCGCCACATTCGTAAGCGCGATCAGGAGCACCAACAATACCAGCCCCATCGCGAAGCGTAACGGCTGACGATACCAGTCGCTGGCCGGCCCCATCCCGGTCGCTGTCTCCAGCGCCACGCCAAGGTTCTTTTTCGGAGGAATTGTGCGTCCCAGCGTGCTGTACCAGATGCGCAGCAGCAGCGGGTTGAGCTGCGCTTCCGCTCTGCGCCGCGTCTTGCCCGGAGCCATGCGCCCCATCATCATCAGGCAGGCCCATGGCCGTGTACCGTACAGAGTGCGCCCCGCCGCCGGAGATATTCCCCAGGCTGGAATGTCGGGACGGTTCTGCAACGGAATCCAGAAATCATTGAATGTCGCCGGTTCGACCCCTGCGAAGTTCTGTGCCGCAACGCCAACAATAGTGAACGGAATGCCTTTGATGAAAAGCGTCTGGCCAATGGCATCGGGATTGCGCGAGTAGGCCCGCGTCCAGAAGTTGTAGCTAATCACCACGACCTGCGAGTGCTGTTTCTCGTCCTGCAATCCGAAGGCACGCCCGCGCAACATCGATACGCCGAGCATTTGGAAAAAATTGCCACTCACCATGTCCGCGTCCGCCGTCATGGGCGTTTGGCCCACACGCACATCGACCTCGTTAATCGAAAGTGGTGCATACGCCAGAACTTCTTTGAAGATATGCTTCTGTTGGCGCAGTTGCTCGAACACCGGCAGGGTAAATGTCCACTGACTGTTGCCCGTCTCCATGACGTTATCGGGCCAAGCATTCTCCGTGATGTAGACCACACGCTGCGCGTTGTGGATCGGAAGCGCGCGCAGCAGCATCGCTTCCAGCACGGTGAACATGCCAGTGTTTGCTCCAATGCCGAGCGCCAGCGTGAGGATTGCGGCGATGGCGAAGCCTGGCGACTTGCGGAGTTGGCGGAATGCGTAGCGAAGATCGTTCAGCAGGTTGGTCATCATCCTTCTCCTATCTATTCGGAACGTAGTGCCTGCATGGGATCAATGGAGGCGGCTCGCCGCGCGGGAATGACGGCGGAGAGCAATCCGATGGCGCACAAGCCAATCGCAATGGCAACGATCGCCCAGATGTCCTGATGAAATTGCACTGTCAGCACAGCAATCAACACACGGCGAATGAGAAACACTCCGGTCAGGCCGGCGCCAATACCCACGACCAGCAGAACGCCAACACGACTTAGTACAAGCTGCGCCACGCCGACGCGGGTTGCGCCCAGCGCCATGCGAACACCGATATCGCGGGTGCGGCTGGCGACTTCCTGACTAAGAAGACCATAGATGCCGATGGCCGTAAGCAGCGCCGCGATGGCCGCGAATAACCCGAAGAGCCAACTAAGCATTCGGTTGGTGACCAGCGCATCGGAGAGCACCTGCTCCATGGTTTCCGGGGTGCGGAAGCCAACGTTGGGAGCGACATCATGCAGCGCGCTTCGCAATTGAGGAACGATACTGGTCGGCGGCACGGAGGTGCGCACAAAAAGATAAAACTGGGGAATGAAGGTGAGCCATGACTGCGGTATCTGGGTCAGCGGAAAATCGGCTTCCGCGTTGGCCGGTTCAAACAGATTCTGCCGACCGCTGCGGGCGACGCCGACGATGGCCGTATTCGGTTCGTGCGAATCCGAGTCGCCTTTGAATGCCTGCGCGAGGGGATCTTCATTGGAATTCAGAAATTCCTTGACCCAGGCGTCGTTGACGATCGCCACCTGCTGTGTTTTTGCGGCATCCTGCGCGGTAAAGTCGCGGCCTTTCAGGATGGGCAATTGCATGGCGGCAAAATATCCCGGGCTGACAAAACGGATTTCCGTCAACCGCTGTTTGTCGATGGGGTCCTCCGGCTTGCCGACCAGCGCAATGTCGCTATTCGATCCGTTCTGGAAAATCGGCAACAGGTCGTTACTGCCGACCGCGGTCACTCCGGGAATCTGCTGCACGCGCGCTTCCAAGGGCTGGACCAGCCCCTGGACAAATCCTGTGCTCTTGTAGTCTCCGGAGGGAATGTCGACCTCCAACGTGAGCAGGTTTTTGGGATTGAAACCCACATGGGTCTGAAGCATTTCCCGCAGCCCCAGCAACAACAGGCCGGAGCACACCAGCAACATCAACGACAAGGCCACCTGCACCACAACAAAGCCGGCCCGCAGTTGATGCTGGTAGCGCGTGGTCCCGGTATTTGCGCCCGACTTGAGGGCGCGATTGGGATCAATGTGCGCGGCGCGCCAGGCTGGAACCAATCCGGCGGCGACACTGGCGAGCAGAGAAACAAGGAAGGTTGCCGCCAGAACCGGAAAGTTCATGTGAGCGTTTCCGCCCAGCGTAAATGCCTTCTCCAGGAACTGCTGCATGGCGATCAGCAACACTTCTCCTAAGATGACGCCGCCGATTCCTCCGCCAATTCCGAGCAGCACATTTTCTGTCAGCATCTGAATCACAATGCGTCTGCGGCCGGCACCAAGGGCGGTGCGCACAGCCAATTCACGCTCCCGCAGAATGCCACGAGCCAGCAGGAGACCGGCAACGTTGGTACACGCAATCAAGAGGACCGCGAACACGGCGGCCAACAGCGTCCACAACTCCGGGCGATCGTTATGGCCGGTCTGATTGGTATGCAGCACGTCGACGATAGGTACAACCTGCGCCGTCTTGCCCTTGTCATTGTCGGGAAACTGCTTGCCCAGCTCGCTGAGGACGTGGTTCATGTCCGCGGTGGCCTGGGCGACCGTGACCCCGGGCTTGAGGCGGCCCCAGACGGGCAACCAGAAACTGCCGCGCGATTTGATCTGGTCAGGGGAAAGTTGCAGGGGCGTGTAAATGACATCCGGAGTATCGAAGCGAACGCGGAAGCCAGCTGGCATGACGCCGATGACCGTATAGGGCAAGCCGTCGAGGTGAATGAATTCGCCGATCACATTTTTTCTGCCGCCGAAATACTGTTGCCAGACGGAGTAGCTGAGGACGGCGACATCGTTCTTGCCAGTCTGATCTTCGCCGGGTAGGTAGGTGCGTCCCAACAGCGGGCGAACTCCATAGAGCTGGAAGAAGTTGTCAGTTCCCTGCACCGCGTGGAGATAAATCGCTTCCTTGCCCTGGGTCAGGGTGACGCCGCCGCCATGGCCAACTCCGGCGACGACGCTGAACGTGGTCGTCAGCCGGCGAATGTCCTTGTACTCCTGCCAGGAGGCGGGCTGCTCATAGTTCGCCGCCGCCTTCATCCTGATCTGCACGATGCGATCGACGCCGTAGTACGGCAGCGGATGCAGCAGCACGGCATCGAGAACGCTGAACATGGCCGCAGTCGCCCCGATGCCCAGCGCCAGCGTCAGAATGGCGGTGACGGTAAATCCAGGCGACTTGCGCAACTGCCGCAGCGCGTAGCGAATGTCATTGAGCAATGTGGTCATTTCTCTCCTTATTCCGAGCGCAAAATCGTCATGGGATCGACGGACGCGGCGCGGCGCGCGGGAACGAGGCACGCACACAATGCGACTGCCAGCAGCGACGACGTTGTGATCGCAATCGAGACAAGATCGTAAGGAACTACGTCGGGAAGCAGCGCTTGTGCCAGCCTCGCCATGTACCAGGCGAGCGTAAGACCCGTGGCCAGTCCTAGAAAAGCAGGCAGCATGCCTTCACGCAACACCAGGCGGAGAATGCGTTGTTTGCCCGCGCCCAGCGCAATGCGCACCGCCAGATCGCGCATGCGCTCGGTTACTGTGACCGCAAGCACGCCATAGATGCCGAGTGCGGCCAGGCCCAACGCCGAGACGCCGAAGGCGAGCAGTAGTAACATCTCGAAGCGCTCCAGCGAAACCGATGCGCGGACAATCGCGGGTAGCGTGCGGATCTCGGGGATGGGAACGGTGGGATCGACGCTCCAGATGGCACGTTGGATGGCATCGCTCAGTACTTTGGGATCGCCCGCGGTACGGACCATCAAATAGCCGGAAGCGGAATACGGGGTCATCAACCAGTACGGCTCATAGACCAGCCGGTCCGCGGGCGCTGTAAGGCCACGGCTGTGCGTGTCTCCCACCACTCCCACCACAGTCAAGCGTCCCGCTGCTCCGTGAAATGTGCGGCCCAGCGGGTTTTGATTGGGCCAGGCAGAGCGCGCGGCGGATTGAGAGATGACAACGTTGTGGGTGCCTAGATCGGCCTGGATCAGCATTCTGCCGCTGACCAGCGGAACCTCAATCGTGTGGAGATACTCCGGACTGATCCAGCGAAAATTCGCGTCCGGCTTCGCTCCATCCGGCCGGGTATCGCCAGGTACTTGCATCTCATCTACCCAGATATCGCCTTGCATGGGCAGAGCACTGACAAAGCTTGCCGATTCTACCCCCGGCAGATGCTGCAGCATGGGGAGAAGGCGCTCATAGAATTGAATGCGCGCCTTGGGCCCGTCGAAGTGCTTGTCGCCCAGATCGACTTCGGCGGCAACGACATGCTGCGCGGAAAATCCGAGGTCCGTGGCCAGAAGGCGGAGAAAACTGCGCGTCAACAACACCGCCGCCATCAGCAGCACGGTGCAGGCCGTCACCTCCAAAACGATCAGGGCGGAGCGGAAGCGGCGGCTGCCATGCGCGCCAACCGTGCGAACTCCTCCCTCATGCATTGCTTGTTGCGGATCGGTACGCAGCGCGGCCAATGCGGGAGCCAGTCCGAAGAACAGCCCCGTGCCAATGCTCAACAGGGCGGTAATGGCGAGGGTTTCCCAGCGCACATGAACCTGATCGATGCGCGGCAGATTATGCGGCGCCAGCATCAGAAAAAACTTCACGCCAGCGAGGGCAAGAAAGATGCCAGCAGCGCCGCCCGCCAGTGCCAACACCATGCTTTCCATCAACGAATACTGAAAGAGTCGACCGCCGCTTGCTCCCAGCGCGGCGCGGATCGCATGTTCATGGCCGCGCACCCGCGCGCGGGCCAGTTGCAGATTGGCAAGGTTCATGCAGGCGATCAGCAGCACGCACCCCACTGCGCCGAACAATAGCCACAGCCCTCGCGCCGCATTTCCGGTGATGGCTTGCAGCAATGGAACTGCTTGTGCCTGGGCATGGATGTTTCCTCCTACTTTGGCCACAAGCGGAGCGAGCACAGCGTCCATCTGCGCATCTGCCTGGGTCACCGTTACGCCGGTATGCAAGCGGGCCACGGCAAAATAATTCCAATCCGATGTGGGATCGGTGGAACCCATCGGAAAATTCAGCGGCATGTAAACATCCGCGGCACGGCGCACGCCGGAAGTGGTAAAGCCCATCAGCTCCTGTGGAATGCGAAAAGACGCAGGCAGGATTCCAATGACGGTGGCCGGTTCTCCACCAAGACGGATCTGCTTGCCTAAAATCTTTGGGTCGGAGTGAAAATCATGCCGCCACAGTGCGTTGGAAATTATGGCTACATGGTTGTGACCCTTGGCAAATTCATCCGAGGTAAAGGCGCGGCCCAGCATTGGAGCAGTCCCCAGCACTTGGAAGAAACTACTGGTGGCCGTGAGGACACCGATTTCTTTTGGGACCTCCCCGTTGCGGACAGTGAGGCCAGAGCTTCTACCCTGGTACATCGCCATATCTTTGAATGCCGAACAGCGTTGCTTGTATAGCCGATACAAAGCCGGGTTCACTCCGAACTTGAGCTTTTCTCCTTGCGCCGCAATCGAAACCTGCAGGTAAGTCAGGCGATTGAAATTGCGAAAGGCAAGCGGCTGCAGCACGACCGAATCGACCACTGTATAAATCGCACTCGTCGCCCCAATGCCTAGAGCCAAAGTCAACACGGCGACGAGCGCGAATCCCGGAGACTTCCTCAGTTGCCGGATTGCGTAGCGAAGATCGTTCAGCAGGGTTGTCATGATTCGTCTCCTTATTCGGAACGTAGTGCCTGCATGGGATCCACGGAGGCGGCGCGACGTGCGGGAAAATAGACGGCAACTCCAGCAACCAGAAGAATGACGCCTGCGCTAATCAAATAGGGCCATTCGGATGTTTGCTGTGATTCTTCCAAGAGCTGACGGATCACCTTCACAAGAAGAATTGTGATAGCGGACCCTGCCAAAAGGCCCATGCTGACTTCGATCAGCGCTTTTCTTGCAATCGCCATTACGATTTGTCGCCTTTGAGCGCCAAGCGCTAAGCGTATGCCAATTTCCTTGGTACGCAAAACTACATTGCGCATCAGCAATCCATACATTCCAAGTGCAGTCAGCAGCAGTGCCAAAAATGCAAATGCGCCAGACATGCTTACGAGCATCCGTTCACGGTTCAAGTCCTGATCTTCCAACTGACGGAAAGTTTGGAACTTCACTTCCGCAGAGCTCAGCGATCCCTGTTTGACCGTATCCTGCAATGCTGCGATTGCCAGTGCATCTGTTTTTGCATGGACGATGAGGTTGATATTGGAGCCGGAAAAAGCGTCTTTGCTGGCACTGCTCAGAACAGATGGAGAAATCACGTTGTAGATCACGCGGGGAGCTGCAGTTCGTAGCGAAACAAACCGAGCATTCTCTGCAATGCCCACCACGCGGCAGCCATTTTTTGGATCGAGATTTGCCCCATCCCGTTGTTGAAAGGTGGACGCATAGACAATGCGACCGACGGGATTTTCTCCTGGAAAGAAAAATGCCGCAAGGTCATGGCTTAACACACACTGCGGCATTGCATCCTGGGAAGTGGACGCGGCGCTTTCTCCCGCAAGCAGACGCGTTCCAATCGCGTCAAAATATCCCGGCGATACTCGAATGTAAAATATGTGCGGATCGCTGTGGATATTGCCGTGTGCATCGATGCCGAATTCACGGCTAGCGCCGAAGAATCCAATCAGCGGCTTTACATCGATAAAGCCAGAAGCGATCACGCCTGGTTTCCGCCGGACCTCCTCCAACAGTCCACCAACAGTCCGCGCGGTTTCCGCAGGCTGCGGTTTTGTCCCGCTTAAATCGATGGATGCCAGCACGGTTCCTCGTGCTTGAAAGCCTGAATGCTCCGTCAATAAACGGCCCAGTGTGCCGCCCAGCAGCACAGCCGATGTCACCAGACTGACGCTCACGGCCACTTGCAGAACGACAACCCATCCGCTCATTTGCTTGGCCGCCACGCTACGGTCGCTTGTTTTCAGGTCGAGCGCAGGAGTTGTTCTTGCGGCTCTGAGTGCTGGCCATAAACCTGCACCCAATGCCACCAGCAGGCTCATGCCCAGATTAAAACCCAATATAATTGCGTTCGGTCGCACATCCATCGAGGATGCGCTTCCCATAGTGCCCAGCATTGTCACCAGCGCGTGGGCTGCCGCCCAACCTATCAGCAGTCCGCTCGCCAGACCTGGGATTGTCAGCAGGATGGTTTCTGTCAGCACCTGCCGGATCAGCCGGTATCTGGCTGCGCCCAACGCACTCCTGACCGCATACTCCTGCTGCCTGCCGCTTACCCGTGCCAGCATGACGAGGGCCGTGTTCAGGCAGCATAGGAGTAACAGGAATGCGACCAGCATTTCCAGCACCAGCAGCGGTCGGGCATACGTTGCCTTCACCCAGGAGACGCCACTTCGACCATCCTGCACTCTCAAGCGGAAGGGCTTGAAAAACTGGTTCATGTAAATGCCGGTTGAGTCGGCTTCTTTCCTGACTGAGGGTTCGATGGCTTTCACTTCGGCCCTGGCTGCTGCGACGGTCATTCCCGGCTTCAATCGACCCAGTACGAAGTGTCCAAAATGGCCAGGATGATTCCGAAAATCCCTTCCATACAGCAAGTCAGCGAACGAAAGTGGCAGATACAAGGCCGGATGGAAATTTGCTGTCAGCCCTTCAAATGCTTTTGGCATCACGCCTATGACCATTACCGGATGGCCAGCTATGATAAGGGTCTGGCCGAGTGCATGATCATCCCCGTGAAACATCTCCTGCCAATAGTCATAGCTCAGAACGACAGAAATCCCTCCCGCACCCTCATCGGTATCCGTGCGCTCACTAAAGAAACTCCCCAAATAAGGCTGCATCTCCAGCACACGAAATGCGTTTCCGCTTAGCAACTGGATATGCACCCGATGTTCAAGAGCGTCCCCCTTTCGGATGGAAACTGAATCGCTTGCCCACGCCAGCAGATCGGTACAGACTTTCTGCCGGTGTCGCAACACAGCGTATTCAGGCCCGCTCAGGCCAATCATGCTGTCGCCATTGCGCATTTCATACTCAACCAATCTGTCTGGATGCGGCACAGGCAGGCTCTTCAGAATCACAGCCCAGGTCAAAGTAAACACGGCTGTATTCGCTCCAATCCCCAGCGCCAAAGTCATCACAGCTATCAAGGTGATTCCTGGTGACTTGCGGAGTTGGCGGAGTGCGTAGCGAATGTCATTGAGCAATGTGGTCATTTCTCTCCTTATTCCGAACGCAAAATCGTCATGGGATCAACCGACGCGGCGCGCCGGGCGGGGAGCAGACAGGCCGCGGCGCTCACCAGCAGCAGAGATGCAGCCGAAGCGGCCGCGATCCATGGATTGAATGCGTTCACGTGAAACAGCAGAGTGCCGATCAGCCGGACGAACCCGAAGGCGACCGCAATTCCCACAACAGCGCCGGCGATTACCGGCATCAGGCCCTCGCGCAGCACCTGGGAGTAAATGTTGGCGCGCTGCGCGCCCAACGCAATGCGCAGGCCCATTTCCTGGCGGCGCTGCACCACGGAATATGTGACCACGCCATACACGCCGAGGCCGGCAAGCAGCCACGCGCTGATGGCGAACAGGAGGAGCAGATCCATTTCAAAACGTCGCGTCGCGACGGAGTCGGCCACCACGCCGCCCAGCGCGCGCACGCTCGGGACTGCAACCGCAGGATCGACGCTCCAGACGGTTTTTCGGATCGCATTCGCCATCTCTGCGGGGTCCTGCTTGGTGCGCACCACCAGCCCCGCCGAGGTATCGCTGCGATACCAATACGGAACGTAGATCATCATCGGGTCGGGGTTTGATAACGAAATCGTCCGGGCATCGCCCACGACGCCGATCACGGTGAAGTCTCCCCTGCGATCTTCAGGATCGCCCCGAGAAAACTTCTGACCGATAGGATCCTTTCCCGGCCATAGCGTCCTCGCCGTGAGCGCGGAAATCACCGCGACGGTTTTTCCATCATCATCGTGGCTCAGAAATCGCCCTTCCATCAGCGGCAGATGAATCGCCTGAAAATAGCCCGGGCTGATCCAGCGGAAGTGTTCGGTCGGCATCTGGAAAAATGAACGAGTGTCCCCGGCAACGCGCAACATATCGATCCAGCTATCCCCATTTAGGGGCAATTCACTCGTAAGCCCGACACTTTCAACTCCCGGCAAGGCGCGCAGCTTTGTCAGCAGCTTCCTGTAAAATGCCGCCCGGTCGTTCCGGATGGAATATTCCTTGTATGGCAGATTTATCTTCGCCGCCAACACCCTGCTTGCCTGAAATCCGCGCTCGACGTGCATCAGGCGATACAGACTGGCCGTTAGCAACCCGGTCATTAAGACCAATGTGACGCTGACAGCGACTTCCGCCGCGACCAGTGACTTGCGTACCCGCTTGCCACTGCGGGATTCGCTGGCCGAGCGCGAGTCGCCGCGCAACGCTTCCTGGGGCTGCGTGCGCCAGCTCATCCATGCTGGTGCGGCTCCGGCCAGCAGTGTCGCCGCAATCGCCAGCAGTAGCGCAAACCCCGCTCCCGCCCAGTCGATGTGCAGGTTTCCGCGAAAATTCAGCGCCGAGGGCAGTAAATGCTGCAGAATCGGGACCATCGCCGACGCCAGCAGAATCCCCAGCGCGCCGCCCATGGCCGCCAGCACGCCGGCTTCCCGCATCGAAGCCCGCAGCAGGTCGGCGCGACTGGCTCCCAGCGCCGATGCCACTGCCATCTCTTGCCGACGCCCCACGGCGCGCGCCAGCAAGAGATTCGCGATGTTGATGCAGCCGATCAGCAACAGTCCCGCAACCGCCGCCAGCAGGACGAGAAGAGATTTGCGATTGTTGCCGACAAGATATTCCTGAAACGGCGCAAACACCGCAGAAAGCGTCATCTTTCGATCCGCGGGCAGGCTTCCCGAAATTGCGTGTTGCAGCGCATCGATCTCTGCCTGCGCCTGCGCGACAGAGACTCCCTGCTTCAACCGAGCCAGACCAAAGTAATCGAAGTTCCCGACCGTGCGCTGCAATTGATCTTTGCTCAGCGCGATGGGGATCAGTGCTTCCGCCTGGCGATGCCGGCTGATGTTCGTGACGCCAGATCCAAATCCCTCAAGGTTCGGCAGATGAAAATCTGCCTGCATCACTCCAATCACGGTGAAGGGATATCCGTTCAGCGGGACGGTCTTGCCCAAAATGTCGGGATCGGCATGAAATTGGTTTTTCCATAGGTCGTGCATGAGCACCACTACGTGGTTATGGCCCGGTTGATCTTCCTGCTCCGTAAACGGCCGTCCCAGCTGGGGAGCCGCGCGCAGCACGGGAAAGATTTCCGGCGTCGAACGCAAAACGGTTACCTGCAACGGATGACCACCCGCTCCTAGCGGGACACTGTCCTGCTCCATGATTGCCATCGACTGAAAACCATTGCTGTGCTGTAGCCAATTCACAAAATGGTTCGCGTTCATCGGAAGTGTGGGATAAATGTCCCTGAATTCCGCCACCTGTTCCTGCATCACCACCAGATGTTCCGGATGCTTGTAGGGCAGCGGCTTCAGCATTACGTCGTAGTCCAGCGTGAAGATCGCCGTGGTCGCGCCGATGCCCAAAGCCAGCGTCAGGATGGCAGTGAGAGTGAAGCCAGGCGACTTGCGCAACTGGCGGAGCGCATAGCGAAGATCGTCCCAGAGAGAAGTCATTGCAGTAGTTCCCTTTCGGCTGCCAGCTTTTTGCGCAGGTCCTCTTCGGAGACGACCTGGCCGTCGAATAGATGGACTTCGCGGTCGGCCAGCTTGGCGAAGCGCGGGTCGTGCGTGACCATGCAGATGGTGGCACCGTCCTTGTGCAGTTCCTTCAGCAACTCCATGACGGCTTCGCCGTTGCGGGAGTCGAGGTTTCCGGTGGGCTCATCGGCGAGCAGGATGGAGGGCGAACCGGCCAGCGCGCGGGCCACGGCGACACGCTGCTGCTGACCGCCGGAGAGCTGCGACGGATAATGGCGAAGCCGATGCGCCATGCCGACGCGACTCAGCGACTCATCCACGCGCCGTTTGCGCTCGGCGGCGGGCATGCCGGAGCGATAGGTGAGCGGCAGCTCGACATTTTCATAGACGGTGAGGTCGCCGATCAGGTTGAAACTCTGAAAGATGAAGCCGATTTCCTGATTGCGAATGCGCGAGCGCTCCGCAAAGCTGAGGTTTTCCACCGGGCGCGAGTTGAGCAGATAGCTGCCGCCGCTCGGCGTATCCAGCAGGCCTAGGATGGAGAGCAGGGTGGACTTGCCGCAGCCGGAAGGCCCGGAGATGGCGACGTACTCCCCGCGATCGATGTTGAGATGAATGCCCGAGAGCGCGTGGGTCTCAATCTCATCGGTATAGAAAACCTTGGTGAGCCCTTCGATGTTGATCAGGGATTGCTCGGCAGCGGCCATGTTGTTTTGGTCCTCTCTATATTTGAATGAACTGCGTAGATTTCATGCGTCGCCGGCTGCGCGAAGAAGGGCCAATGCATGGATTCTTCGCTTCGCTCAGAATGACGACATTGTAGCTATCGACCATAAGTGAAAATTCCTAATCCAGCCGGATACGGTCCACGTTGTCCCAGCGCGACATGTCGGAAAGAATTACTGTATCTCCTTCTTTCAAGCCGCCCAGGATTTGAATTTCGTTGACGGACGCACGGCCTACCTTGACTGCAACGCGCGTGGCATAGTTGCCGCTGGGGTCGAGCTTGAACAGGCTGATGGTGGAATTTTCATTGCCAAACGCCGGCCGCCCCACGTAGAGCACGTCGTGCAGCCGCTGCAGGTCAATGGTCCCATCCACGCTCAGGTCAGGTCGCGCACCCTGCGGCAAGGTTCCATCTAGCTGTACGTCAACCGTGACGGTCCCGTTCACAACTGCCGGATTAATTCGCGTGACCGTGCCTGCAACGACTCCGTTATGCGTATCAATTTCGGCAGGCTGTCCGTTCAGGACGTCGTGCGCCTGCGTTTCTGGAATCTGCAACTGCGCCTTCAACTGATCGGGCTGGATGATCTGGGCCAGCTCCGCGCCAGCAAGAACGTGTTGGCCCATCTGCAATGGCATCTGGATCAGCTGGCCCTCAATGCCAGCACGGACGGTAAGAGCATCGACCTCGCGCTGCTTCAGTTGGGCCAGCGCCTGGGCCTGCTCCACCTTGGCCTTCTGCACGGCCAGTTGCGTTTCGAGGGCTTTTTGATTGATGGAAACTTCCTCTTCCTGCAGCTTCTGGCGGGTGGTCAATGCGTCCGCCTTGCCTTGCGAATCGCTATAGGTGAGGCCGCTGATGACGCCGAGCTTGTAGAGGGCTTTGTCGGTCCGCGCCTGCAACTGGGCCTGCTGATATTGGGCGTTGATGTCCGCAGCGGTGGAACGACGGTCCATCAAGGCGCTCTCAATGCTGACCTGGGTGTTGTGATAATCCGCCTGCGCTTCATTCAATTGCAGCGCGGCGTCCTGCGCCTCCTGCATGAGTTGGGGATTGGTGAGTTGCAGAATCACTGTGTCCGGATGGACCAGCGCGCCGGGCAGCTTGAAAATACTGACGACCGTGCCATCGGTTTCCGCTGGGATGGAGCGGATGCGGTCTTCGCGCGGGACCAGCGTTCCCAGGCCGCGGACCTGGCGGATCATGTTGCCGCGCTTGACGGTGTCTGTCCAGACCGTGCTGCGGTCGACCGTGGGAGCGGCCGGCTTCAGCCGCATGACGAACACGGTGAGCGCAGCCAGCAGAGCCACTCCAGCGACAGACCAGAGGATTTGGCGGCGGATTTTTTGCTTTTTCAGATCGGGCCGTGCGATATCCATTGCTGGTGTTCAATGCAAGTGGCACGCCAAAATAGCTGGCAGAGAAACGGCCTGGATACAATGAGTTAGGATGTACTGAAAATGCGAGTCGAGCGGCTACTGTCCAGTATTGAAAATCGGTGTTCATTTCCGGACACCTTTGGGGCCACACCGCAGGGAAAGGTTCGAGCCCTCGCCGTGGCTAGGTGCAGCGATTTTCCTCGGTTCGCCTGTACAGTTGGTCGACGCGTTGGACGGGGAACGCCGATGCGATGCGCGGCACTCTTTCCTTCATACCACGGAAGGTAAAAACAAACCACACCGCATCATTGTTCGCGCAAGACCTGTATGGGATCGATGGAGAGCACGCGCCGCGCCTGAATCCATGTGGCCAGCGCGCCCACCAGCATCATGGTGAGCACCACGCCAGCCAGCACCAGCGGGTCGTTCGGCGTGGCCTGATACACGATGCTCGCCAGCAAACGGCTGGCCGCGATGCCGAGCACCAGCGTGACGACGGTAGACGTGTGCGGAGCAGTTAAGCTGTTCGTTGCTGTTGCTGGGATTCGTTCCGATGCATTCTGATTCTCAGCCGTTCGTTAGGGTTGCCGTTTGGGACGAGACTTTCACGGCGATAACACGGGTTCAAATCCCGTCGGGGACGCCAACAAAATCAACCACTTCCAAATCCCATCCAGAATTTTGTAGGTCCGTTATAGTCCGATAAGCGAAGTGCTCAGTTTGGGCTTGCATTTTAAGCAAGCAGTTTCCGATCTTGCAGCATGGTTACAATGCGACTTTGAGCATCTCGCTTGTTCTGCGTGATGGCCTGTGCGTACAGGTTCATCGTCACAATGCTGTTGGCATGCCGC
This sequence comes from Acidobacteriota bacterium, assembly GCA_021810735.1. The sequence continues at coordinate 16,299 of JAJZIF010000002.1, read as the reverse complement.
AGGAGTTCCTGCACCGTCTTGACATCCTCACCGTTGGCCTTGAGGAGTGTCGCGTAAGTGCGCCGGAAGGTGTGCCAGCCAATCCCCTCGATACCAAGGATTTTGGCCGCTGGCAGAATGTGCGCACGAAAGAACGCACCCGGCCAGTAGGGTAAGCGGCCATCGGAATGTGGGCTGGCAAAGACCCAATCCTCCGGTCGCGGGTAGGGACTCATCCGCCGCCAGTTATAGAGCGCTTCCCCAAGCCGCAAATCCAGAGGTACGGGCTTACGGCTGGCTTCCGTCTTGCAATCGCCGACACGCTGCATGACGATGGAGCGGGTGACAGAGATTTGCGATTTCTCGAAATCAATGTCATTCCATTTCAGCGCCAGCAACTCACCAACGCGCAGGCCGGTAAGCACGTCGAGGAAGACTGCCGTGCGTGCCGGTTCCTTCAGAAGATGGAGCAATGCGCCAACTTCCTCCAGCGTGAGCACAATCGGAACCTTCGACCGCTTGGAGCTTTGCCGCACCAAGGTGATCGGGTTGTGGTCGTGCCATTCCCAGCGCATGGCGTGATTGAAGACGGCGTGCATGATGTTCCGCATCTTCGCCTTGCTTCCATTGGAAAGTTTCAGCGAGCGTAGCCATTCCTCTACGGCGACAGACCTTACATCTTTCACGCTGTACGTGTTCCAACGAGGCAGTATCCATTTGCGGAAATAGCCTTCGTAGGTTCTGCATGTCGCGTAAGTTTTGCTTGAGCCTTCGCCGAGTTCTTTCTGCCGATAATGTTCAACAAGCATCGCAACACTGACCGGAGTGAGATTCATGCGAGGACTTTCCACGTTGATGTCTGCCCGAAGCGCGACGACGGCTTTTTGCGCCGCCGTCTCGTTCGGATATTGTTCCAATGTTCCCAGCACCAGGTTGCGGCGTGTCCGTTTGCCATCGGGCTGGACTTCGTACCATCGGTACTCCCATGCCTTCCGGTTCCCGGCGCGCACCACAAGCTGAAGACTGCCTTGCTGAAATCGTGATCGTCTCATTTCCTCTCCATTTCAAGGGTTGTGAGGCGGCACGGATAGCTGTCTGAGCTTACCGTGAAAGGCAGACAGCGGTCGAGATCGGAAGCACGGAAACGCCAGAGATTGCCCACGCGCAACCCGACGACGAGACCTTGACGAGCATATCGCTGTAAAGTTTTGGGGTGGACTTTGACCAGCGCCGCAGCCTGTTCGCTGTTGAGCAGTGGCTCAAAAGAGTAAGAAGAATCGAACATAATTCGCACACTCCTATAACCACAATGCCGTGGGCCAGAAGAGATGTCTACTACCACATATTGCGACTTTTCGAGCCTATCGACATGGCAAACCGGAGTAGAGAGACGCTGAAGGAGCCGGAAGGACTGGGAGGTAGTAGAAGGTAGTTTTAGGAACAATTGGCGCAGGCGTATTTTTCATCCGATGAAAACAAACTGTGCCATAAATCTTGAAAATGACTGGACAAACCTCTGTGACATTCCCCGATATCGGCAGCATAGCCGAGGCGCGTTCTGTGTCAAGGCCGGGCGAAGCCCGCCGCTGCGCGGGCATGCGCCTTGACACAGACCTGAGCGACCTCGGCACACAATTACCCTTTATCCAGGGAATGTCACATCACTTCCAGTTCCCAGCAAAACCAATGCAAAGACAAATCTATGATGCCACCCGTGATACCATGCTTTTGTGAGGATCGTTCTCGATACGGCAGCGCTGATTACCGCACTCCGCTCCAGCACAGGGGCCGCCGCCGAGAATGTACGACTGGCGCTATTGCGGCAACTGACTATCCTTATGGACTACAAGCTGGCCTGTGAATACAGGGACGTGGCCCTGCGGCCAGAGCACTTGGCCGCATCTGGGAAAACGCGGAAGGAAATCGAGTTGCTCCTGGATGCTTTGGAAGCCGTCGCCGAACCGATATTGGTTACGATGCAGCATCGGCCACTTTCGCAAGATGCGAACGATGACATGGTGCTGGATGTCGCCATCAACGGCAGAGCAGATGCAATCGTGACGAACAACACCAAGCACTTCCGCGACGCCGCCAAACAGTTTCGCATACGGGTGCTGACACCAGCCGAGCTATTGAGCGAATTCAGAAAGAAGCGATAAAAAGATGCCAGCGAGCCAAAAGAAAATTGTCGTGAATAAATTTCCGCTCCGACTCATGCCATCGGTCCGTAAAGTGGCGGAGCAAATCTCGCAGCGTGAGGGCGTTTCTCTCAACCAGTTCATTAACGTTGCCGTGGCTGAAAAACTTGCGCATCTACAACACGAGGAATGGTTGGCGCGAAGGGCCAAGGTCACGAACTCCTCTATCGCAAAAGCGCTGCTAATTCTTGACCGCCCAACAGGTCGCCGTCCTGAAGCAGGCGACGAGCTGCCAGAGGGCTACATATCTGTTCGCCGCCAATATGCACGCAAGAAAATGACGAGCAGCGCATCCAGACATTGATGTGCAGTTACTTACGATTGCCCGCATGATCCGTTGAGATTACAAGCTCGGCCCGAAATCATAGCCGTGGCTGATTTCATGCCTGGGCTCCGCTTGCTGCACGCTTTGTACCGGCATTTTCTCAAGGCCGATCTCATGAACGTGTTGCTCCTGCACCTTTTCTCTGGCCAGTTCCGTGGCGGACGGACGCGCGGTCGAGATGCCGAGGGATTCTCGCAGTTGTTCCCGGTCGCTGGTCACAATGGCAATCTCCTCACGTCCGCGCGATGCGGCCACGTAGAAGAGTTCCTGCTTCATCGCGTCGGCGGAAACGATGACCCTATCCACCGTCTTCCCTTGACTGCGATGTGCGGTGACAGCATAGCCATGCGCGAATTCACGATAGTTATCTGGAATGGTCCTGCCATCTTTCAGATGAATCTTCCGGCCTTCAACATTGCGCACTGTGACCAATTCGCCATTCGTCGCCTGAAACTCTGGACTGCGGCGATTGCCGGTCAGCAGAAGCCGGTCGCCCGCAGCAACTTCCATCGGCTGGCGTTCGTGAACCGAGTAGGCCCATGCCTGCTTCGTTGTCAGCGAAACATCCTGGCCGCGTTTGTTGCGAGCAACCAGCGTATTGCCGTCCACACGACAGATTTCCAGTGAGTCATGTCGATCGACACCATGCGTCGCACGAGGAAAATGCAGTATCTGGCCTTCGTGATAATTCGCAGGATCACGCTTCTGCGCCTCCGTCCATTGCAGAGGAACATGGCGTTCCATCATTGCTCCTGTTGCAAGCTCGCCACGTTCTTTAAGATCGTGCCGGATGGCCTCTGTCACCTGGCCAATCTCTTGATGCGTGGCAGCGACCACGAGAACGCGGCGGTCTGGATTGGCCGTCATTTCCCGATAGATGTCCGCGACCGTTTGCGCACGTTCGATGGCTGGCACTTCGCGCACGGCCCCAAGCCGCTCCAGTTTCTCGAAACCCTGTTCCGGTGAACCGCGCAGCGTTTGTATGGCATCCCGATATTCCGCATGTGTCTGCCGCTGAACTCCAGTCAGGGACACACTTTGCATCTTGGATTCGCGCTCCAGAATGCGCAGCGCGTCCGAGGCTTCCACGCTTTGAATCTGCCGTGTATCGCCAGAGAAGAGGATGCGTGCATGTTCGCGCTCTGCCACTTTTAGCAAGCTCTCCATCTGACGGCCAGAAACCATACCTGCCTCATCGACCACAAGCACCTTGCCGCGAAGGGATGCTTGCACCGTGTGATCTTCCAGCAACCATGTAATCGTCATCGCGTCGCCAAAGCCAACTTTCTGCAATTCCTCCACCGCGCTCCGGGTTGGAGCCACCGCTATCACCTCGCAGCCAGCATCGCGCAACCCGCGATCAATTTCTTGTAATGTTGCCGTCTTGCCAGTTCCCGCGGCACCGCGCAGGTTGATGGCAAAATCGCGCGAGTCCAAAATCTTTTGCACCGCTTGTTTTTGTTCCTCACGCAGATGCGCGGAAGGCTCGAAAGCGCGACCACCGCCCAGGGATTCATATCTGTCGATGCCCCGATCTATCGTGGCAATGATTTTCTGCTCACGGTCGAGGCTCTCGCGGATCGCCACGTCATGCCCGGCACGAAGGATCGAACCCTGCAACTGTTCCACTTCCAGAGTGCCGCGCAGTTGCCCGAGATCGATGTGTCCACGGCCATGCCGCAGGACTTCCGTCAGGAGTACATGGTCGCACACCACGGAATGACGCTCGAAAATATGCTCCTTGGCGTATTCCAGGGACTCGGATGTTCGTGAAGGTTCCGGGCCGAGGTGCTGTTGATGCTCTATTGCGTACTCATGAAGATGCTGGAGTGATTGCTTTTCGTCTGGAGTCAATCGCGCCTGCTGCTGCTCGCGCAGGTGCTCGGTCGAGATTTCCGTCAGCTTGTCCGCGCGTGTTTCACGCACCAGAACTGCAACTTCATTGTCCGTAGGCTTGCGGCCACGCTCCTGCGTAAATTGCTCGACGGCGGCATCGCGCTGGGCGCTGCGCTGGCTGTATTTTTCCAGCAGGTCATGGTCGATGCCTCGAATCTCAAAGCCATAATCCCGGCTTTTGGAATCGCGGTGTCGCTCGATTTCATAACCGAGACCACGGACTTCGCGCGCCAGCACATTCCGGTAAACCTCTGTCAGATAGGCGCGCCGTTCGTAAAGGCCCGATGCCTGCAACGCCTTCCAACGACCCTCCACACCGTCATAGGTAAGATTCGCGGCGACGGCATGCGTATGCAGTTGCGGATCGAGTTCACGGCTGGCGTCATGCCGATAGGTAGCGACAACCCAATTGCCCGTGGTGCGATCTTCATTCGCGCCATCCATGCGAACCCGCGTCGCCGCATAATGCTCCGCTTCGGCCAGGGCTTCGAGCACAGCTTTGTCGTGCGCAGCGATGAGTCGTTCATCTCCGCCAATAAGAGCCTGAATCGAAATCGACTTGGGCGCAGAGAATGTCAGATCGTACAACGAACGCGCCTTGCTCTGTTCTGCTCCATCCTCACCAATGCGGTCTGCGCTGTGACGTTGCCGGAGAAATTCTCCTGTCTCAGGATGTAGACCTTCACGTATGGCCTCAAACTGTTCGCGTGTCACCTCTCCACGCAGGCCAAGCAATTCGGCTGCGCGACCATGCCACTCGCCCTGAATCCGGCGCTGCTCATCGTAGTAATCGCTGTGTTCCAGATGCCGCGCCGCATACCCGACACCGCCCGACATCGCTCGAATCGTTAGCATGAGCCGACACTAACGCTGTTCGAAATCGCATTGCAAATTACTATAAAAAATTGGTTGAAGTAAATATCCCCCAGCAGCCGGAGGCTTTACGGTCGCTGGCCCCTCAAAGGGGCCTGACTGCAACTGGTGAAAAGCAAAGGCAACAGCAACTGCGACAGAAAAAGTATTGCCTTACAAGCGGAGGCGCTGGCTTCGCAAAGAAAACAGTGAGAGGCACCCAACACAGCGAGGGGAACTCCCCGATTGGATTAGGCTAAGCTGGCGATCGTCGTGGAGACCAGGCGTGTCCCTGCCAAATTAATCACCTGCGCAGAGGCCCCTTAGGTGGTCAGCCGGTCGTCTGAGATCGGCTTTACACCGGAAATTATCAGACTCTTCAACATGTCGACCGCTCCGGTCCACACGACATGTATCTCGCCTGATTCCTCGGGTGCCGCGTAGCATCTCGTTGTAATTGCCTTTGTATTATCGACAAAAGTTTCAATGACAGATCCGTCAATCCAGATATGTACAAACGAGATTCCGTTGGTATCTGGGCTGAGTGGTAATATTTTTTCGCCTATGGTAACGGAGGGCTTTCCATTTCTGTTTGCATAAGTGATATTCAAGACGGAGACTGAATCTGCCGCCTTCGAGTAAAGACGCATATCAAGCCCGCAACTGCCATTGCCTGCCTTGAACGACCAAAGTATCTCCCCCGCACGATTGTCAATGATTGCTCTGGAGAGAGCATTGCTGAGTTCGTTGTAGTTGTGGGGTTGGTGAATCGCAACAGTATTCGTTCGAAGGGATGCAAGTTCAGAGGCGACTTCGATTTGTAATTCGTTATCGTCGCCCAGAGTCAGGACGCGGGGCAGAGACATGCTGCCCGACCACCCAGCGGATTCTATTGCCTCCCTGGAACGCGTCTCCTGTACCCATCCCCATAAAATCCTCCTCTTCTTGCCGTCAATCATACTTTTCGCCGCATAGTACGCGCCGTGGTCCAACAATCCTCCACGTTCTGCCTGGAAGAGAAGTTTGCGCTTGTCAAAAGTCCCAACTTGCCAAAACGTAGTGTGCTCTGTGGAATAAATCAGAACATGCTTCTCCCCGAGCGGAAAAAAGTCAGGGCATTCCCACATCTCACCGCTGGGAACCGGATTGGAAGAGGATTCTCCATTCCATGTGCCCTGCGCGAGAGGATGCATGTATTCCCAGTGGCGCGCATCCCCCGAACGATAGAGCAACACAGCGCCGCCAATTTGCGGAAAGCCCGAACCTACACCGACATACCAGGTATCGCCATCCTTCCACGAGAAGGGATTGCGGAAACCCGTTACCTTCACACCCGGCGGAGGTGTTTCGATTACAGGCTTATCCAGTTTGTGCCACGTCCACAGTTCATCAACCGTCGATGTTGCGATACACTGCACTTCCCGCAGCCCTTCATTTTGAATTGTCTCCTGGTCAGCCGGGACCGTGGTAACACCTGTATAAATGACGCTGGCGCCGTCGTCGCTTGGCAAGACGCTGCCGGTGAAAGTTCCGTAGGAGTCATAAGAATTAGCCGAGGGCGCAAGTGCTATCGGCATGTGCTTCCAGTGGACCAGGTCAGAACTCGTTGCGTGGTGCCATCCTGGGCCTCCGAAGCTTCCGTGAAAGAAAGCGTGGTACTGACCTCGGAAGTATCGCGGCGCGCACGGATCGCCTATGAATCCCGCCTGTGGCAGGAGGTGGTACTGTGGCCTGAGCGGATCTCGCATTAGCCGATTGCGGAGCGTTTGATCATGGACTGCTGTGTCACTCTGGAATGCTTTTTCGAGGACAGACGAGGACCCAGTCTGTAGCGCTACTACTATCGTGGAGGACAGAATAAACCTGCGGCGATTCATGATGAAGCCTCGCGATGAATGATATTGTGAACGTCAATGCTACGAGGATCTTGAGCGTAGCGTGATCCGAGCGGCACTGAGGGTTTCGATCCGCGCACCTTTTCCAACACATCCAAACCCCACGCCGTCACTTTCTTCAAGGGTGGGGTAGATACGTGCGGCGAACACTGCGCGGCCGTCCACAAAGACTTCGAGTACGGATTCATCGAGAAAAGCAACTATATGGATCGTCCCAGCAGTTGCAGTCCAGTAAGTTGTCTCTTGGATGTCACGTTTAACGAGAGGATCTAAACTCGATCGGCTCCGATCCAGGACCATCGACCCAGTTTGCCACTCATAACGAAGTTCTGTCAGTTCTCGACCGTCGGGTGACCGCCTGATGAAGAGCGACACTGATTGCGATTCACCCCGCCTAATTGCGACATCAATCTTGATGCGGGTACCCGCGATCTGCGGCGGCATTCTGATGGTTCCGTCTTCGAGGGCCAGATCCGAAGCCGAAAAGACGGAGTCGCTCCAATTATCTATGTCCTCGAGGGGTTTCTGCTGTAAATCTCCCGGCGAGTCCACGGACAGCACCCTTGGCAGCGAATACAGATGCGCCCATCCTGCCCTCCACGTCTGCTTTGGACTACGTTGGTCTGGGATGATGCCCATCGTAATCACACGCCCATCGATGGTGGTATGAGGCGTCGGACTCAAAAGATGGTTGAACAGTTCCAGACGTTGTGGCATCGGTGATGCTGGCTCAAAGCTCTCATTTTTCCATACTCCAATCCAATAAGAAGATCTTCCAGGCACCTCGCAGACGATAAGAACATGCTTGTCCCCCATTTTGACGAAGATTGGCATCTCCCAAAATACTCCAGACGTTTCCTTGTTCCCGACCATGAGCGGCTTTAAGTAGCGCCAGTTGAAGATATCTTCCGACCTGTAAAGAAGGGCCGTTCCTCCCACATTTTTGACCGCCGAACCGACGATCATGTAATAAACATCCCCCTCCTGCCACACGAAAGGATCGCGGAACTCTGGATAACCAAGCCCCGGCGGAGGGGCGGGGATAATTGGGTTGCCCTCATGTTTTGTGAAGTGGATTCCGTCTGCACTAAGCGCGAGACAAATGCTCGCCTTGTGTCCATCTCCGCCGGTATAGATCAGCGCCAATTTTCCGTTGTGATCGATAACACTTCCAGACCAACACCCCTCTGCGTCCGGGCCAGGTTCGGGTGAAAGCGCCACCGGCATCTCGGTCCAATGATAGAGGTCAGGGCTGGTCATGTGACCCCAATTGATATGTCCCCAATAGGGCCCGTTCGCGTTCTTCTGATAGAAGAGGTGATACTGGCCTCCCCAATGGATCAGGCCGTGGGGCTCGTTGGTCCATGCGCGCGGGGGCAACGCGTGGTAGAGTGGCCGCTGCTTGTCACTCGCACACCATGAACCATTGATTTCAAGATCAGGTGGTCTGTCCGGCTTTGACGCTTCCAGAATTCGATTGATCGACCGGCGCGAAAGCCGCGCATCGAAAATCTGCACATCTTTGATGAGACCATTCAAGACCCCCGTTGGAAATACATCCGCAACGACTGGGCTGTCATTTGACTTCGCTATAGTGACTTTAGTGGTTTTCGCTAGCTGCAAGTATTTCCCGGAGGCTGGCTGATGACCGCAGGCGACGCCGTTCTGGTAAAGAATGACCTCACCCGAATTGGCGACAGTCACAGCAAGATGGATCCATCTGCTCCTTGGAACAGGCCCTGTAGAACGGCAGACTTTCCATGATTTGTCTAAAGGTACTCGAAAAAGCAGATAGCCCCATTTATCGATCGCCAAACTGAATCCGGAGTTTGGCTGCTTTCCCTGCTGTACCAGCGCCGCCTCATTCACGGGATATGACTCCAGCGCCAGCCACGCGGAAATCGTAAGAGTTGCTTCGCGCAATGGGAGATAAGAACCAGGATGGTCGATCCATACGGAATAGCCGTCCAGCCGGAGTGCGCGGTCTCGTCCATTGCCGACCCAGATTGCATGTCCCGTGCGCGAGGAGATCGGGTCCCTTGTGCCAAAAACGTCTTCCAGCGCAGTATCGCCGTGATCGTCCAAGGTCCAGCACAGTACTGCGCCATCCCTACTTTCGGCCCATGATAACTTTGGCAAGAACATGCCGGTAGAGGCGATCAAAAATGACCGGCGTGAAACTTCCCAATCATTCTCCTGGCTCATTCGATCTGCCTCTTTTCTTCGCGCTTTTCTGATGAGGTCGGCCGGGCTGCGGCTTGAGGAAAGCCATACGACCTTCTTGCTCAAACCGCCAACAGCCAGTAGTCCAAGGTTATGTTGTCAACCGGTTCGGCGATATCGGAGCTAGTTGCCACTTACTTATTTCGGCGACGTTCGCCCATTTCCCTGCAACGCGCAGAGCGATCTCGGGGGCATGAAGACCGGGATAATAAAATCGCTTGGTGTAGCCTGCTTGCTCATTCACGATCAGCTCGATCACAGAGCCATCGACATACATGTGCAGCTCGAAAAATCCAGCTTTATCGAGATGGATAGGAATCGTCTTATCGTCAACGGACACATGGCCAGGGTGATTGGGATCATATCGAACGGAGATCAAGGGATTGCCGGTCGTACTTTCTGCCGAACTTAATAGAGCCACGCTGAATGACTCAGCGGATGGACGCAATTTGCAGAGGATTTCACCGCAACATTCATGCAGCCGTATGGCGCTGAGTGTTCGTTGGTTTTCCGCTTCATCGGCGGTTGGCACCAGAACCTGCTCGCTCCTTCGCAGCATTTCGACCGCGGGAGATACAGCCATTGACAAAAGGCCATTCCTATCCACGGTGAGCACGCGGGGCAAGGACATCAATCCTGCCCATCCGGCGGCACGATACTCTGCTAATGGCCTGGATTCTGGTATCCAACCCCAGAGAATGCGCTGTCCCGACTTGTCTAACTGGGTCTTCGGCGCATAGTACGATCCGTAATCGAGCACGCCGGTACGTTTGGGATGGAACAACATCTCTTTTGGATCGAGTTCGCCGCTTTGCCAGTAGGCTTTTCCTGCTGTGGAATAAATCAGAATGTGTTGGCCATCCAGAAGAAATAAATCCGGACATTCCCACATGTCTCCAGAATCGACTTTGTTGGGTGTGTCGATACCTTTACCTCGGCCGCTGGCAAGGATGTGCCGGTATTCCCAATGCTGGAGATCTTTCGATCGATAGAGGAGAACAGCTCCGCCCTGGTTCGGGATCCCAGACCCCACAGTCATGTACCACCATTCGCCTAAGCGCCAAGGCGAAGGGTCTCGGAAGCCAGTGACTTTCATGTTGGCGGGCGGTGCGGCGATCACAGGCTTCGGCAGTTTAGACCACGATCTTAGTTCTGGATCCCTTGTCGTGGCCAGACACTGAGACTCTCGCAGAGAATGTGTGCCGTCGCGAATTGTAGCCTGATCTTCAGGAGCAGGTACGACCCCGGTGTAGATCACAGTGACAACACCATCCTGGACGACTGCCGTACCCGAGAAACAGCCGCCTGCATCGGGACCTCCTGGCGTTGGCGATAGCGCGATGGGAAGATGGGTCCAATGAACCATGTCTGGGCTTATGGCATGTGCCCAGTGCATATCTCCCCAGAATGCGCCATTAGGGTTGTATTGATAAAACATGTGATAGCTTCCATTCCAATAAATCGGGCCATTGGGATCGTTCATCCAATTAGCGGCCGGAAGCAGATGAAACTGCGGACGCCGAGGGTCAGTTGCTAGATCCCGCCGGGCCTCGGCAGCGAATGCGAAATGGAATGCGGAGTCTCGACTCAGACAGATGGAGGCTCCGGCCACAACTACGCCGGACAAAACACTGCGCCTACTTATTTTCATTCGACATGGCCCTTCAGAAATGGGTAATCACAACGAGCGGCAGAGCATGATGATGGGGCTCTCGAGGACAGCAAATTATAGCCTTGGTCGAGAACAATCTTCCCCCGGGAATAAATACGCTGCGCGTTGCAAGTTTCCGCCATCGCGCAGCGTTCTAAGCGTCATCCCATACTGCTTCCGGAAGTGTGCTCGCAACTCAGTCTAAAAAACAAATTTAGTACTAAGTTGCAGGGTCCGGGCCTGCAAAGTGTTCGTTGCCTTGCCAAAGTTTCCATCCGCGAGGTTGGTGTCCCACCCTGTCAGATTCACCCGATTGAACAAGTTGTAGACGTCGACCCGGAATTGCAGGTTCGCCCCGCCGTTGACGAACCATGGCACATGGTTGTTCTTGGCAAAACCGGAGTCTACCTGAGCGAACCCTGGGCCCCGGAACGTATTGCGGCCGAGGTTTCCTTCTACACCTGTTGGCAACCCATTGGCTCCGACAGGCAAAGGAAATTGACTTGCCGTGAAGGTCCCTTTGAGATAGTTGGAGCGGCTTAGACCCTTCAGCGTATGCCCAAACGAGGGTGTGTTCGGCAAGTCGTAGTTGTTGCCGTCAAGGTTGAAGTCCTGTGACTCGTTCGTTGTAAACACCGTCTGCGGTAGACCAGAAATGAGTTCTCCCAGACTGGTGACTTCCCATCCCCCGGCCATGATGTTCAGCGCTCTGCTGGATGTCTTCGGTTTCGGCACATCCCACACAAAGTTGAATGAGAGTTGCTTGGAAACGTCCTGGTCGGACAGGCCGCGCTGCGCATTCAAGTTGTACGCATCGATGACCGGGGCATAATCGGAACCCTTGTCCGTTCCGGGAGGAGCGCTCATCAGGTCGATAGTCTTTCCTGTGGTAAATGCAACCTGGAAACTATAGCCCTGATGAAAGAGCTTCTGAATAAAAAATGTGCCCGCATTATATGTAGAGTGATTGCTGTTATCGGCGTAGTTGATCGCGCCGAAGTACGGATTCAGGAAAGTGATGACCCCTGTCACCGGGTTGCGGTCGCCATCATATCGGTTTCGATTGATGATCGAGTACATGTGAATTCCGGTCGAGCGAGTAAAATCCGCCTCGGCAATCCAATGCGACCGGAATTGACGCTGAACGCCCAGGAACATGTTTTCTGCATAGGCAAGTTTCAGGGAAGGATCTGGGCCGCCGATGGAAACCTGCGTTCCAAGAATACCGCCACGGGGATTGAATTGGTCTACCGGCAGAGGAGGACGCGGGCAGTTAAATGGGAATGTGGCCGAGCCGCATAGCCCATATACGGGCTGTGGCCCTGAAGGAACATGGATGTCCGCATTCAAACTTGCTGCAAATGGCGGGTTGTTGGTTTCAGTGTCGCTCCAAAGAGTATTGCCTCCTCTGTTATAGAAGATGCCGAAGGCGCCTCGCACAGACCACTTCCCGTCTGCAAAGGGCTGCCAGGCAAATCCAACCCGTGGGGCCAGGTTCATAAGGGGAACGTAGGTGAAGGGGTGCTTGGCTGGAGCTACACTGATTCCTGCGATCTGTTGTTCAAGCGAAGGCGCGGAGCCCAATCTAATCGTGGAAAGAGTGTCATGCGCTTCTTTCGGATTAGATAGATAATCCCACCTCAATCCAAGATTTACTGTCAATCTTGAATTGACTCTCCAGTCATCCTGAACGTAGTACCCATAGGTACTGTCAAGATAATAACGGTTTCCGTTCATGATTCCGCCAGTGATCGGGTTGTAATCGATGCCGTTTTCCTGAGATGGTTTGTCCTCAGCAAAGTCGAAGACTGTTTCGAAGTTGTAGGACTGATTTCGTGCATCATTTCTTGTAAACGGAGCGAAATCCTGATTGTGATAGATCTCGAATCCCATTTTGAGAGCGTGCTTGCCATGAATTACGGAGAGCATGTCTCTCCATTCGAAGTCGTTCTGGGCAAATCCCGTTGGCGCGAAGCCGTCACCGAAGCCAGCCATATTGTTGACACCTATTGGAAGTAGCTGGCAAACATTACAGGGAATGAACGCCGTCGTTCTCGTAAAGCCGCCAGCAGCCTCGTTCAGGACGGATGGCGAGAACACATGCGTGTAGTTGATGGCCGCAAATGTCGCATCCTGCGGAATGATGATATTGAAGATGGACCGAACCTGTTCGCCACCCGAACTGCTGAGCTGAGTATGGTAGACATTGCCGTAGATTCGGTCTTTACCACCAGGGAAGCTCTGGTCAATGCGGATGTTGTATTGATAGCCGTTATGAATGGTAGAGAACGATAGATCTCCGGTTCCCAGCAGGGGCATGTCGCAAGGCATGCCGAGCGGCCCAGTTGTCGCGCCCGGCTGTGAACACAGTTGTTGATTTGAAGGGACTTGCGACTTCTCCACCTGAGCTACAGTTTGAAAATTCGTAAGCGTAGATGGAGCTATGTTTGCCGGGTACTGGGTAAAAAGCGACGTGGAGGTTGCATTTGGGTAATTCGTCTTCATAAAGCTCGTAAACTGGGGAGTCTCCACCGTGGTGAGAAACGCCGACGAGAAGTTGGAGATTACTTGGTCCCAACTGACCAAAAAGAAAGTCCGATCTTTTTTGATTGGACCTCCCAGGAATCCACCAAACTCATTGCGTTGAAATGGGTTAATGATGTGGCCAGTGGCCGGATCAGGGGTATTTTGGAATTCCGTCCTGGCCGTCAGATTATTGTTCTGAAATTGTTCGAACATAGAGCCGTGCCAGCTATTTGTTCCCGACTTGCTGGTGATCTCCGTGACCAGACTACTGCCTTTTCCAAACTCAGCCGAGTAGTTATTGGTGGACACCTCCACCTCTTGAACGGAATTTGGGTTCGGCACGAGCTTGGCGTCGCCACCGGAAGGAGAATCGTCCAGAGAAATTCCATCCAGAAGGTAGGTGTTGCCCGAGTTTGGCTGGCCATTGGCGGACACCGCTGGCGTCGTCGTTGCGTAGAAGATGTCCGCATTCGAGGCGGGCTGTCCCATTGTGCCTGTACCGGTCACCCCAGGAGTCTGGGCGACGACGTCGTAAATATTGTTTCCTTCCATCCCCAGTTCATTGATTTGTCGCGTGTCAATGACCGACGAGATCTTGGCTTGAGCAGTATCGACCGCAGTGTCTGCGGCAGTCACCTCAACGCTGCTTGTCACGGCGGCTGGCTGAAATTTAAACGAAATATCTCTTACTTGGGTCGCGGTGAGCAGGATGTCGTTCTCTGTCTCGCTGGCAAAACCTTGTATAGTTGCAGACACTTTGTAGCGGCCTGGCGCAAGTGCTGGAACCTTATAGAATCCTGCCCTATCCGTCTGCGTCTTGTTCGTAACGCCGGTGTCGATATTCGTCAACACGATTGTAGTTCCGGGCACGACTGCTCCCGAACTGTCCGTAACGCTCCCCTCGATTGAACTGCTGAATTGCCCCCACGCTGCTCCGGCCGACAACGCCACCAGCAGTAAGAAAAAAACTATCCCACGAAACTTCATACGTGCCTCCGAAAAGAAACCCAATTCCAAACCGTACCAACTGTACACGGTTCAGCAAGAGCAGCCTACGCCACATTTGAGATAGTTGTCAATATAAATATTTCAATATGTAAAGCTTTATTTAATATAATGTCATAGAAATGTATAGACTAAACCCTCGTTTTTTGCTAGATTGGTGTGTGCTTTTGACCAAAGCGAACAGTGGAGAACAAAAATGGGTGTCCTTTTTTTGTGCGAACGCCGCTCAGCGTTCCGGATTGACTGTATAGACTGGTAACAGATGTTAATACTGGATTTGATGACGGCAAGGACAGAATGCCAAAGCAGACAAATGCAAACGACGGCGGAAATGGGCCAAAATATAGACGAATCTATGCTGAGTTGCGCCAGGCACTCACCATCGGCACATACGGCCCCGACGAAAAACTGCCCAGCGAAAAAGAGTTCGTCGCAAAATTTGGCGCGAGCCGACCCACAATTGGGCGTGCTTTAGCGGAACTGGAGACTGAGGGCCTGATCGAGCGTCGCCCCGGATCGGGAACCTATGTCCGCAGTCAGAATCATCGGGAGGATCTTGTCTTCGGCTTGCTGATTCCCGAGCTCGGCTTGACAGAAATTTTCGAGCCGATTTGCCAGGGCATTTCGCAAGCGCGCCTTGGAGGACACCACGGCTTACTTTGGGGGCCCTTGTTCGACCCGGAATCGCGGAAGGAGGTTCAGGCGAAGCGACTATGCGATTACTACCTTGAGCAGAGTGTCTCGGGTATTTTTTTCGCGCCGCTCGAGCTTTCCGATATAAAGGACGATGTTAACCTGCAGATTGTCCAACTTTTCGACGATGCGCACATACCGATCGTGCTGCTGGATCGTGATATCTGCGAATATCCGAAACGGAGCAAGTATGATCTCGTTGGCATCGACAATCGCCGGGCCGGGTTTGTCATCACCGAGCACCTTTTGCATTGCGGCTCCCAACGGATATTGTTCTTCTCCCGCCCCTACTCCGCACCGACGGTAAACCAAAGGATTCTGGGTTATCGAGATGCGCTGCGTGCTTACAATAACCCCGGACCAGAAGAACCCGTAGCCCACGGCGACCCGACCGATATATCCGCAATCCGCTCTATGGTCGCAAGCCGCAGCCCTGACGCGATCATATGCGCCAATGACTACACGGCGGCTCGGTTGATGACAACACTCTCTGCCATCGGCGTTCGTGTGCCCTCCGAGATCCGGATCGCCGGAATGGATGACATAAAGTATGCAAGCCTTTTACAGTCTCCGCTCACTACTATCCACCAACCCTGTACAGAGATTGGAGTCACCGCGCTCATGGCAATGCTGGATCGGATCGCACATCCGAACGCGCCGACACGCGATTTTCTGGTCGATTTCCGACTTGTGATCAGGCAGTCAAGTGGCGCTGCTATTGCGGACGAGCCAAATATCAGGAAACACAACCTGCACGAATAGATCTACCACTTGCTATGACGCCCTGGCGTTCAAAACTAACACATTTCGCAGTGCTACTGGCAGTGAGTTGCTTCGCGACGGCTGCGGCGCAGACGCATAGCACTCCCACAGAAGATCCCACTTCTATCTACTCTCAAGCCGAAAATCTCATCCGCAATCATCAGTGGGACCAGGGACTGGTGCTCCTGAAGCAGTTGCTGAAGAGCGAGCCAAATGACCTGAAGGTCCTTAACCTGACGGGCCTGGCCTATACCGGAAAGGGCGATCCCAAAGTGGCCGATCAGTACTTTGAGC
>JAJZIF010000118.1 GCA_021810735.1 Acidobacteriota bacterium | reverse complement strand
AAAAAGTGCTGCACCCGCTGGGCTGGGACGCATTCGGTCTGCCGGCTGAGAACGCGGCGCTGAAGAACAATACACCGCCGCGCGAGTGGACGCTCTCAAACATCGCCGCCATGCACAAGCAGATGGACCGGCTTGGGCTGAGCTACGACTGGCGCAACGAGGTGACCACCTGCCTGCCCGAGTATTATCGCTGGAACCAGTGGTTCTTTTTGCGCATGTATGAGCGCGGCCTTGCCTACCGCAAGCAGAGCAAGGTGAACTGGTGCCCGCAGTGCGCGACAGTGCTGGCGAATGAGCAGGTAGTGGACGGCTGCTGCTGGCGGCATGAAGATCAGCCGGTGGAGCAGCGCGACCTGGAGCAGTGGTTTTTGCGCACGACGAACTATGCGCAGGAATTGCTGGATGGCCTGGACGAACTGGAAGGCTGGCCCGAAAAGGTGCGCACCATGCAGCGCAACTGGATCGGCCGCAGTGAAGGCGCCGAGGTCGAGTTTGCTGTGGAGGACAGCGCGTCGGTTCCTGAAGATGAGCTGCACCAGCGCCACGCCGGGACGGCTATTCTGCCAGTGCGTGAGGATGTAAAAGCCGGTCCACACAAGATTCGCGTATTTACCACCCGCATTGATACGATTTACGGCGCCACGAGCCTGCAGCTTGCACCCGAGCATGCGCTGGTGAAGGAGTTCTGCGCAAGCGACGAGAAGCTTGCGAAAGAAGTGGACGCACTGCTGGAACAGCAGCGTAGTGCCAAGGAAACCGGCGACGTGGGCGGAATTGAGAAACATGGTGTCTTCACCGGCCACTACGCGATCAATCCATTCAACGGCGAGCGGCTGCCCATCTGGGTCGGCAACTACATCCTGGCGGACTACGGCACGGGCGCGATCATGTCAGTGCCTGCGCACGATGAGCGCGACTACGAATTCGCCAGGAAGTACGGGTTGGAGATACGGATCGTCATCCTGCCGCGGCGCCCGGAAGATCCGGCGCCGGATGGCGAGCCGGACGAGCCGATTCTGCCTTTTACTGACGAGCAGAGCATCCTGATCAACTCCGGCGAGTTTGACATGCTCGGCTGCGAAGAAGCGCAGCACAAAATGGCCGAGTACGCCGAGCAGCATGGCTTTGGCAAGGCGCAGGTGACGTATCGGCTTAAGGATTGGGGCATCAGCCGCCAGCGCTACTGGGGCACGCCCATTCCGATGCTGTACTGCGAAAAAGATGGTATCGTGCCGGTTCCGGATGACCAGTTGCCCGTGCTGTTGCCCGGGAACGTGGAAATTACGCAGCAGGGCGGGTCGCCGCTGGCGAAGCTGAAAGAATTTGTAACTGCTACGTGCCCAAAATGCGGCGGACCCGCGCGGCGCGAGACGGATACGATGGACACCTTCGTCGATTCGTCGTGGTATTTCTACCGCTATACGAGCGCACGAAACGACAAGGCTCCATTTGATACCGATACGGTTGCGTACTGGTTTCCGATCGACCAGTACATCGGCGGCGTGGAGCACGCCATCCTGCATTTGATCTATTCGCGCTTCTGGACGAAGGTGATGCGCGACCTGGGCCTGGTGAAAAATGACGAGCCGGCGCAGCGGCTGTTTACGCAGGGCATGGTGATCAAGAACGGCGCCAAGATGTCGAAGTCGAAGGGCAATGTGGTGTCGCCCGAAGACATGATTTCGCGCTACGGCGCCGACGCCACGCGCATGTATGCGCTGTTTGCCGCGCCGCCCGATCGCGACCTGGACTGGCAGGAAGACGGCGTGGCCGGAGTCAGCCGCTTTCTCTCGCGTGTGTACCGGGTGGTGATGCGGTATGTCGAGCGTGCCAGAGCCGCCAGCGGCAAGGTGGAAGCAAGGACCGCCGCAGAGCAGGCGCTGCTGCGCAAGCTGCACCAGACGGTTCGAAAGATCACGGAAGATTTTGGCGGGCGCTGGCATTTCAACACCTGCATTGCCGCCATCATGGAACTGGTGAACGCCATCACCGGTGCAGAAGGAGCCATTCAGAGCGGGGAAGTTTCCGATGCCGTTGTCGCCGACCTGATGAAGAATCTCGTGCTGTTGCTGCAGCCTTTCGCGCCATATCTGGCGTGTGAGCTGTGGGAGCAGCTGGGAGAGCCGGACAACCTGTTGCGCGCCGCATGGCCGAAGTTTGACGAGGGGCTTGCGCGCGAAGATGAGATCGAGATTCCCGTGCAGGTGAACGGCAAGCTGCGCTCCGTAATTCGCGTGGCCGCCGGCGCCGGGGAAGAAGCGCTGCGCGATGCAGCGATGGCGGATGAAAAAGTAACCGCATCGATTACAGGAAAACAGGTGATCAAGGTCATCATTGTTCCGGCCAAGCTGGTGAATCTTGTGGTGCGCTAAGGGACTGTTATGAACAGGCACGGCGCGGCGTCCTTTGCCGAGGTGGTAGCGCTGTGCTGGCGCCGTCCCGGCCTGCTGGCGAGCGAGCTGGCCTGGCGATGGATCTACGGCATTCCGGCGCTGGCGGCCGTCGCGGTTGCGTGTTATCACATCTATCAACTCACCTCGGGCACATTGCAGGCTGCCGGTGTGGGGCAGATCTCGTTTGGAGATCCGTACCGGAGCGCAGCGATCGTCGCCGTTGTGGCGCAGATTCTTCGTCCTGTACTGAGGGAGATCGCCTTGTGGCTTTTGCCCGTGCTTGGGATTGGATGGGCGATTGCCGCGGGGGTTGGCCGCAATATTGTCTTCCGCTGCTATGCGCCCGGGTTGCCATGGCGGCCGGCGGCGCTGACCTGCGTGCAGGCAATTCGGGTGATCGGGCTGGCCGTTACGTTGGCCCTGTGGTGGGGCAGCATGCGCTGGTCCGCGGCGGTTTCCACCGTGGCGGGCGTGCCGAATCTGCTGGTTTATTTTGGGCTGGTAGCGATATTCACCCTTGGCTTTCTGGTGATCTGGTCGCTTTTCAGCTGGGTGTTTTCGATTGCACCGCTCTTCCTGCTGGTGGAAGGGAAAAGCCTTGCCTTGAGCCTGCGGAGGAGTTTCTGGCCTGGCTCAGCAACCGGCCGGCTAGTGGGCGTCAACCTCGCAGTAGCGCTGATCCGGTTCGGGCTGGCCGTGTTTGCTACTGTCTTGAGCCTTTTGCCGCTGGCGTTCGTCTCCTCGGCGCAAAGCCTGGCGCCGTACCTGTGGCTGGGGGCGGTCACGGTGCTTTACATGGTCGTCTCGGGCTTCTTTCAGGTGGTGCGGCTGGCCGCTTTTGTCGAGTTCTGGAAGCCGGCCCAAGTCCTGCAGGATCCGGCGTCTCCGCCTTTGACATAAACACGTAAACTAGATTTCGTGGACACCTCCTCGATCGTCATTCTCGACTTTGGCTCGCAGTACACGCAGCTGATTGCGCGGCGTATTCGCGAGCAGAACGTTTTTTCCGCTGTGCTGCCGTGCACGGCCAGCCTGGAAGAAATCCAGGCGTACAAGCCGTGCGGCATCATCCTGTCCGGCGGACCGTCTTCGGTCTACGATGCGGACGCGCCGCCCGCCGACCCGCGCGTGCTGGATATGGGGCTGCCGGTGCTCGGCATCTGCTACGGGCTGCAGTTCATTACGTACCATCTGGGCGGCAAGGTGCGTTCTGCCGAGAAGCGCGAGTACGGCCACGCCGAGGCCTATATCGAAGATGTTGCCAACCCGCTGTTCGCGGGCCTTCCAGCGTCGGTGAACGTGTGGATGTCGCATGGAGACGAGGCGCTGGAATTGCCACCGGGGTTTCGCCGCATTGCAAAGACGGCGAATGCGATTGCGGGCATCGCGAACCCTGAGCGGCGCATCTGGGCGGTGCAGTTCCATCCGGAAGTGCGCCATACCGCGCACGGCGCGGAATTGCTGCACAACTTCGTCTTTCACATTTGCCAGGCCAAGCCGGACTGGACGCCGGAACATTTCATCCAGAGCACGGTGAATGCGATTCGCGAAAAGGTGGGCGACGGGCACGCCATCTGCGCACTGTCTGGCGGTGTCGACTCGTCTGTGGCAGCCGTGCTGGTGGATCGCGCGATCGGCGACCGCCTGACCTGCGTTTTTGTGAACAACGGCGTGCTGCGCAAGAACGAGTTCTTCAAGGTACAGGAAAACCTGCGCGAGAAGCTGGGCCTGAACCTTGTCGCCGTGGATGCGAGCAGCCGCTTTCTTTCGCGGCTTGCTGGCGTTACCGATCCGGAGAAGAAGCGCAAGATCATCGGCAACGAATTCATCTCGGTTTTTGATGATGAGGCGGCGCGCATCCTGCAGTCGTTTGGAGACTCGGGCAAGGAAGTTGCCTGGCTGGTGCAGGGCACGCTTTATCCGGATGTGATCGAGTCTTCCTCAGTCAAAGGCCCGTCGCAGACGATCAAGAGCCACCACAACGTGGGCGGCCTGCCGGAAAACATGAAGCTCAAGCTGATTGAGCCGCTGCGCGATCTCTTCAAGGATGAAGTCCGCCGCATTGGCGCCGATCTGGGCATGCCGCAGGAGATTCTGCAGCGCCAGCCGTTCCCGGGGCCCGGACTTGCGGTGCGGATTGTGGGCGAAGTGACGCCGGAGCGCGTGGCCCTGCTGCAGGAAGCCGACGACATCGTGGTGACGGAGATCAGGAACGCCGGGCTGTACCAGCAGATATGGCAATCGTTTGCGGTGCTGCTGCCGGTCAAGAGCGTGGGCGTGATGGGCGACCAGCGGACCTATGCGTATACCTGCGCAGTCCGCGCGGTGCACTCTGACGACGGCATGACGGCCGACTGGGTGCCGTTGCCCTACGATGTGCTGAAGAAGGTTTCCAGCCGCATCGTGAACGAGGTTCGCGGCATCAACCGCGTGGTATACGACATCACCTCGAAGCCGCCGGGCACGATCGAGTGGGAGTAGGACTCTCCGTCCAGGTGCGCGCCCTGGGCGCATGACGGAGAGAGTATGTGCAGAGGCCACCGTTTCGTTCGATACGGTGGCTTTTGTTTTGTGCAATAGAAAACGCTCTAAATTAGCGGTTTTCTGGTATTCTGCCGAACATCAGTTCACCTTTCAGCAAGGAAAACTCCCATGAGAATGCGTTGCCTGGCCGCACTCATCGTGATGAGCTGTTTCGCCCTTCCTCTTTTCGCGCAGAATGACATCCTCGGTTATTACGCTCGCGATCCAAAGCAGCCCATCGACCAGCAGTACACGCAGCACATCAAGAAGTACACCACGGAACCGTATTTCAACTCGCCATTGACGGACTATCTGCCGGCGTCGAAGACGGTGCCCACCCCGGAAGCCGTGCTTGGCGATGTGAGCGGCGCACCCAACATGCTGCCGTACGCGGAGACGGTGTACAAGTATTTCCGGCTGCTGGCCAAGAGCACGCCGCGGGTGCGCGTCTACACCATTGGCCACTCGGAAGAAGGCCGCGAGATGATTGCCGTGGCGATTGCCGACCAGTCGCTGCTCAACCAGCAGCAGGCCAACAACGCACGCCTTGCCCAACTGGCCGACCCGCGCACGATTCACATGAATGACAAGGTGGCGGCGCAACTTGTGAAGGAATCGTTCCCGGTGTACTACATCACGGGCACGATTCACTCGCCGGAAACCGGCGCGCCCACGGCGCTGATGGAACTGGCCTACCGCCTGGCCGTGGATAATTCGCCTTACATCCAGTACATCCGCTCGCACATGATCGTGCTGATCACGCCGGTGGTGGAGGTGGACGGGCGCGACCGCATGGTGGATATTTATCGCTGGCACCGCGCGCACCTGGGCGAAAACTGGCCACACCTGCTTTATTGGGGCCACTACGTGGCGCACGACAACAACCGCGATGCCATGGGCATGTCGCTCGACCTTACGCGCAACGTGCTCAATACCTATCTGGGCTGGCATGCGCAGGTGCTGCATGACCTGCATGAGTCTGTGCCGTTTCTCTATGACAATACCGTTGGCGACGGTCCCTACAATTCGTGGATCGACCCGATTCTTGTGGGGGAATGGCAGCAGCTTGGCTGGAATAACGTGCAGCAGATGACCAAGTTCGGTATGCCCGGTGTCTTCACGCACGGCAACTTCGATACCTGGAGCCCTGGCTACCTGATGTTCCTGGCCGCGATGCACAACGGCATCAGCCGCTTATACGAAACATTCGGCAACGGAGGCGCGGATACGGAAGAGCGCATCCTTTATCCGAACGAATACGCGCGCACCTGGTACAAGCCCAATCCGCCGCTGCCCGAGGTGATGTGGTCGCAGCGCGATAACAACAACTACGAAGAGACTGCGCTGCTGACGACGCTCTCGTACTTTTCGCATCATGGTTCGGAATGGCTCACGGACTATTACCTTAAGGCGAAGCGTTCGATTGAAAAGCCGGAGGAAGCAGGGCCCGCGGCATATGTGATTTGGCCCAAT
Organism: Acidobacteriota bacterium; assembly: GCA_021810735.1. The sequence goes on along the minus strand of JAJZIF010000118.1, from coordinate 2,657 downwards.
GGTCCGGCCAGCCGCCGGGTTGCCATGCTGCACGTGTTGGAACTGCAGCACGTCGAGATTCAACGCCTGCTCAAGTCTGTGACGATCACGCAGAAGCCGACGATCCAGGGCGAACCGGATGCGCCCGCTGTGACCACGACGCTGCCTGCCGGCAGCTACGTGGTCCGCATGGATCAGCCTTACTCGCGGGTGGCTGATGTCCTGCTCGATCGCCAGTACTGGGCGCCGAACGATCCGCAGAAGCATCCCTACGACGATACCGGGTGGTGCTTTCCGGCGCTGTTCGGCGTGAAGACGCTGCGCGTGACAGACAGGTCGATTTTGAAGGCCCCGATGGAGCCGGTGAGTTCGATCAAGGCGCTGCAGCAGAAGCTCAACGACAATCGCGCGCCGGGCAGCATCATCGCCGTGGATCAGAGGGGTGAGATTTCCTTGCTAGGTCTGCGCTACGCGATGAAGGATGCGAAGGTTTCGATAGCCGATGCGTCGTTCGATGCAGAGGGCTATCATTTCCATGCAGGTTCGCTCATCATTCAGAATGCAGACCCCGCACAACTGCGCGCTGCGCTCAACACGGCGGAGCTGAAGGGCGTGAACCTGAGCGCGATGCCGCAGGTTGCCATGCGCGCGGCGCCGCTGCCGCGGATCGCCTTCATGCACACCTGGCTCACCACGCAGACGGAGGGCTGGTGGCGGATTGCCTTTGACAAACTGCACGTGCCCTACAGTTACATCAGCACGCAGACGGTTGCGAAGGATGCCGATCTGCGCAGCCAGTATGACGTCATCATTTTTGCGCCCACCGGCTATCTGAGCGACCAGCAGATCATCGACGGTCTGCCCATGTGGGGCAATCCGATTCCGTGGGAGAAGACGGCGCTGACGCCGAACCTCGGTAGGATTGATTCCACGCCGGACATGCGCCCGGGGCTTGGTTTTACCGGGTTGGATCATCTGAGGAAATTCGTCCGCGAGGGCGGGCTGCTGATCGCCGCAGAAGACACGGCGCGCTTTGCCATTGATGAAGGGATGGCGCCCGGCGTCTTCTTGCGGCATCCGGTTGGGATACGGGTGGTGGGCAGCGTGCTGAACGCGGTTCCACACGGCGACGGCCCGGTAAATGCGGGTTATGACACCGATTTCGGAGTGTACAGCGCCGCGGGCATGACTTTCGCGGTGAGCAACCTCGTGGTGGACCGCAAAGTTCCCACGGAAAAGGACTACCAGCGACCGACGGGGCGCGGCGGGCCGAATTCGATCGACATGCCGGAAGCGCGTCCTCCGGCTCGTCCCGCGGCGTTGCCGTCTCCGGCGCCATGGCAGGCCGTTCCACTCAATATCGAGCAGACGCGGAACAATCCTTACGTGATTCCGGAGACGGACCGGCCACAGGTGCTGGTTCGCTTTGGAGATACAAAGGGGCTGTTGCTGTCAGGTCTGCTGGTGGGCGGAGGCAAGATTGCCGAGCGGCCCATCGTGGTGGACGCGCATTATGGGAGCGGCAACACGCTGTTGTTTGCCATCAATCCGGTGTATCGCGGCGAAACCATCGGAAGCTATCCACTGGTATTCAACGCGATTCTCAACTTCAATCACCTCAGCCCCGCGGCGAACTGAAGCGGGCCTCCCGGGGTTGTACGTCGAGAACTACCGCGCCTTGCACGGCTTTTTCGGTGAGAAGCGCCGCAGCTCGCGCTGCGCTGTATGTAAGCAGAGGAAATCGGAATCCGGATCTCTGCTCGCGTGCGGTGAGGACAAAGGTGCAACAGACAGAGGCCGCCGTCACTTTCATGGACGGGCGGCCCTTGTACCTCATGCAGTGCGGGATAAGTTCGTCAAGAGCATTTTCACTGATGTTACGAGGTGTCCTGGATTGATCCGGTGTGGCCGTTCTTTGATGGAACGTCCACGCCAACTTCCTTGTTCTCCCCTACACCTTCAGTGAAAATGCTCGAAGATTGCGCAAAGGCTGATGCTCAGGCAGATTTGCGTTTACGCCGCAGAATCAGAATTCCGGCAACAACTACGAAAAGAACGCCGGCAAGGATGCGAATCGCGGTGGGTGAAAGCATAAGGGGGAGTCTCCTTCAGGTATTTGTTAGAGGTTCAAGGGATGCGCAGGCCAAACGGCTGTCTGCGATTATCAGTCAGAAACCTGGTCAGGGCTTGCAGGTCGAAACAGGTTTCAGGAATTTGCTTTCGAATTGTCTACGGCAAGCGGGTTCTTATGGGGCATCAGTGCTTGAGCTGGCTGAATGTTTTCACTATGGTGATGGCTGCGGGACCGAGCAGCACGATGAAGATGCATGGGAAGATGAACAGCACCAGCGGGAAGAGCAGTTTGACGCTGGTTTTAGCGGCCTTTTCCTCGGCCTGCTGTTTTCTCTGCAGGCGCATGCCGTCAGAGAATGCGTTGAGTGCGCGGGCGATGGGCGTTCCGAAGCGTTCGGTCTGGACGAGCATGCTGACGAAGTTCTGCACATCGGGCAACTGGGTGCGTTCGGCCATCTCCTGCCAGGCTTCGAGGCGCGGCCGGCCGGCGCGCTGTTCACGGTTGATCTGCAGGAATTCCTGGTTGATTTCCGGGTGACTGACGGCGAGTTCCTGGCCGACGCGGAGCATAGCCTGATCGAGCCCTAGGCCGGCATCCACGCAGA
>JAJZIF010000001.1 GCA_021810735.1 Acidobacteriota bacterium | reverse complement strand
ATCAGAGCCAGCGGGATTGATTTTCGCTCGTTGTGCCGAGAGCGGTTCACCTGACCCTATTGAGAGAATCAGATCTGGCAAGTGTGGCCGTTCTTTGGCGGAACGGCCACGTGCGGTGGGGCATCTTGCTCGACGAGGTGAACAGAGATGCTCTATTTCTGGCGGATGATGCGGTACCCGATGCCGATGCTGAAGCCGGAAGGGTGCATTCCGTTGTTGGGAAAGTAGGGGATGTTGGGAGCGTGGGGCCAGAACTGGTATTCGTATCCGGCGCGGAGACTGAAACGGGGACTGAGATGGTAATCGAGATCTCCACCGGGAGCGTAGGCGAAATAGCTGCCGGTGCCGATCTGGTTTGGGAAGTCTTCGACGCCGGCGCCCATCATGAATTTGGCCCAGCCGGACAGACCGTGCCAGCGCAGGAGGCGATAGCGCGGTCCGAGAAGGTAGTCGGACTGCTGCTGGCCGCCGCTTCCATGCCAGTGCATCCAGCGGGCTTCGCCTTCCGCGCCCCAGCGGGGCATGAGGTCGATATCAAAGTAAATGCCGGGCCCGACGACATGGCCACCGGTGTAACCGGGGAGGGAGTCCGGCCTGAAGGCTGAGGCTTCCACGCCGACGGTGATGGAGCCATTTCCGCCGGTAGTGGAAGGGGCAACCTGGGCAAAAGCAAGCGGCACGAGCATGAGGACGCCGGCCCATACAAAGAAATTTCTAATCATCCCACGTTCTCCAGAGGCTTGGATCGTAGTGGCGGGCTGGCGTCGCGATGAGAAGAGTCTCAGGTTTCACGGCGAGCTGGTAAAGCGAGGGCCAGACAGCAGTAACGATCCTCTAAAAACATACAGCCTTACCAGCCGGTATGCAGGTCGAGCGCCAAAGTGCGGTTTCTGATGACTGGTAAAACTACAAGCGGCGACTGCTTATGGCCAGGAAAATTCGCATGGAGAGTGACCGTCACAGTAGCCATGGGTTGTAATCCTGCATGCGGCAGGAGAAGAAAATCGGGGCCGCGGGACGGCCCCGAAAGCGCTGGGTGAAGGTCTGCAAGAGCTATGGTTGCGAACCGTTGCCGTTGTTTGCCGAGCCGGCGGGAACAGGAGATCCGGGATTCGGTTTGAGCACCTGAGGGGCCGGTGGGGCAGGGTTCGATCCATTATCGGGCGTCGGATTCGCCCCCTGGGTGGTTGCCGGCGGCTGGTAAGGCCTGAGGCGGAAGTAGACGGGGGTGATCTCAAACGGCATCTTGTCGGCTGGGGTGAGCAGCGGAGCAGGACTCAGGTTGAGGGTCTGAACTTCATCGGTCCATGGATTGATTTTGAGATGGCTGTCGAGAGGAAGGGCAGCGATCTGGTTGAGGTTCTTCATGTTGAGCGGAGGCGCGCCCTGCAGGAATGCCGCAAGCCAGGGCTGGCCGTCGGGCTGAATGAGGGAGTCGCCGAGGCGCGGGGTGAGCAGGTTCTTGAGAGCTTTTTCGCGGGCCATCAACTGCTCGAAGAAGAGGCCCACTTGAGGCGACTTGCTGGCGTATACGGAGTGGTCGAAGAGTTCGACCGCCTTCTTTGCTGCCGAGGCGTCATCGGCCATGGAGTGATTCATGTCGATGCGCTGGAAAGCAGCCTCGTCTGGAAAGAGCAGGCGATCGCTGAAGGCGTAGCGGGTGTCAATGTGGTGGCCGAGGAGGATTTGCGCGAGCTGGAAGCTGATGACAGCCGCCAGGTCTTCTTCGTTGGGCAGGACGTCGATGAGGCCCTTGCTGAGCAGGATGGTATTGCCGACGGCAAGGGACTCCAGCGGCTCAGTGAGCATGACGCGGCAATGAATCTGGTAGGGCAGGTTCAGATTGTTGCCGATGAGAATGTTGTTCGTGACGGTATCCAGGACCTTATCGAAGGGGCTGGGAGCAGCAAGCAGGCCGGCCTGCTGGAGGCGGTCGAGGACGTTGTCCTGGGCCTCAACGATCCAATGACGCTCGGCCTGCAAGGGACTGAGGTCCCTGGCGTTCTGGCTTTCATCCTGCGCGTTCTCAATGTTGACAGATTCGGATTCAGAAACCTGCTGCGGGATCTTGAGCGCGTAGCCCCAGTAGAAGGTCTGGCCGCGCAGGGCGAGGGATTTTTGGGATGAGGTGCTGTGGGTTTCCTCGACATAGATGGCATAGGGAAGCCAGAGGCCGGGCTGGATGTTCTTGCGCCAGCTGTCGAAGTGGTAGTAGTGATCGACGGGGTTGTTGGGATTGTTGGTGTAGGTACCGTTGAAGCGTACGATGTTGCCGCCGTCGTTCTCAACCCAGATGCGGCCGAAGAAGCGGCCGGAGCCGGCGTGGCGCTTGGGGCGGACGTCGAAGACGCTGGTGCGGATTTCACCGAGGAACTGCTGGCGGACGAAGGCGAAAGAGTAGTTGTTGAAGTTGAAGCCGCGCGGGTCCACGAACATCATGTCCATGAAGCCGGTGGGGTTGTCGCTGATCTGGAAGGATTTGGTGAGGTCCTTGAGGTACTGGAAGGAGCCGCGGAACCAGCCGCGGTGGGATTTTCTGGCTTCGTAGGCATTGGCCGAGAAGGCCTTGCCGAAATCGACGCGGGCAACGCTGTATTGGTCAGAGACCGGCACCTGATAGAGAACAGGATCGGGGCGCAGGTTCTGGATGTAGGTCTGGACGACTGGCGTATCCTTCTCGATGGCCTTGATAGTGGCCTGTTCCCGCACCATGGCCGTCCGAATGAGCGCTTTCTGTTGCGCGGTAAGGGGCGGCAACTGCTCGCGGTATTTGTATTTCCTGGCCCAGACGGGAGCAACCCCGAGGCTCAGGACTAAACCCAGCACGCAAAACTTACGAAACATTGAAGGCTCCTGACTGCATGGTTTGAAAAGGTTGGATCGTTTCGATCCATTTCGAGCAAATCAACAAAATAGAAATTTGAGACGGGATGAGCCATTGTGATTTTTCCCGTCAGGTCATCTGGAACGTAATGCGAACGATACGGACAGCGTCGATGGGGTGGCCATCGCGCGTAGCCGGCTTGAAGCGAATCTGCTCGGCGGCAAGTTCCGCCTGTTTGTCCAGTCCGTAGCCGAGGCCGCGCACGATGCTGAGGACCTGCACCTGTCCAGCGGCGGAAAAGCGGACGCGCAGTGTGACGTCGCCCTGAATATGCTGCTGGAGGGCTGCGGCGGTATAGGTTGGGAGCGGCTTCCAGAGCACGATGATGGGCGTGGTGCTGGGCTTCTGCTGCCGAGGCAGATGGCGACCCGAGTTGCCATACATGTTGCTGCCGAAGGCCGCCTTGGCGATCGTACCGGGGCTGCGACGGGAACCGGAGCCGCCGACGACACCATTGCTGAATCCCGCCGAGGCGACGGTGCCGCGATCATGGCCGCCGCGAACGCCGTTGGAGACGCCGGAGCCGAAGTCGACTCCGTGGACGGAGCCGGGACGTGCTCTGCCAGCGCCGGAGTTGGCGGAGCCGGGCGCATCCTCAGAGGAGCCGAAGGCGACAAGGATGGGTTTGCGTTTGGCGTTGGGGTCAGCATGCACCCCTTCGGGATCGCCGAAGCCGCCAGTATGCACCGTGGGGTGTGACTTGTTGTTTGCGACCGGGGTGGGGTTGAAGCTCTTGAAGAGACCAACCTTGGGCTTGGGCGGGGGAGCCACCTTCAGGGGCGGGGCCGCCGGAATGTTTGGCAGAGCCGGGGTCGGCATCTTGATATGCGTGATCCTGGGCGGCGCCTTCACCGGTTTCGGGGCCGGCATGAAGATCTTGGACGGCATGGTGGGAGGCGGAGCGAAGACATGGACGCGTGGCGGTGGCTGGACGACGGGCTTGGGTGGAGGCGGCTGGAAGATGAGCTCATTGGCCACGAGATTGTTCTCGTGCACAACATGTACGGCTGACATGGAGATGATCAGCACAATGACCGCAATCGCGATATTGATGAGCGCACTGATCCCCAGTGATTTAAATCCGCGCTTTTCTTCCGGCAAGAGTCCGAAGGTGGGATGGTTCGAACGGTCCGTCGTTGCCATAAAGAAAATCTCACTCCAATTGGGGTGGGACGCAGGTCTGATTTTGAGGTCAGCCTGGTCCTCTAACTATTTGTGCTGCAAGTCGCGTTCCAAATTGACGAGCAGGATGCGCGCTGTTTGTGTTCAGCCCCGGAGCCGGCTGGACCCCCAGGGGCCAATGCAGAATTTACAAGGCGAACAGACATTAGGATCCGCACTGCAATTGGATCACCGTGTCGCTTTCGGGGAACTGCATCCGGCGCGGTCCGAATCGCAAAGTTAAGAAATATTTAGACGGCAGACAGGGCAGCAGGAACCAAAGTGCTGAATTGGCCTCCTCGTGGCTTCATATTAGCGCTGATGGGAGGATAACTGCACGAAAGGGGATGCGAAAGTTTTTCCAGAGTACAGAGCAAGGAGAGAAGTAATTCCATGATTGGGGGCGTGGGAGAATGAATGAAAACGGATTCATTGCCTCTGCCGCGCAGCGGTGACGGCATGGGAAAGCAAGAAAAGACGAGGAGCGGGAAGGCACAGTGAAGATTCTTGTGACGGGCGGCGCGGGGTATATTGGCGGAACGGTTGCGGGGTTGCTGGTCCAGCAGGGGCATGAAGTGATAGTGCTGGATAACCTGACGCATGGCCGGCGGGAGATGGTTCCGGCGGGAACAGAGTTTGTAAAGGCGGAACTGGCTGACCGGGAGGCGGTGGAGCGGGTGCTGCGAAGCGGAGTGGGGGCGGTAATGCATTTCGCGGCGCTGATTGAAGCAGGCGAGAGCATGCGGGTGCCGGAGGTCTATTTCCGCAACAATACGGCTTCGACGTTGACCCTGTTGGAGGCGATGCTGGCGGTGGGTGTCAACCAGCTGGTATTTTCGTCGACAGCGGCTGTTTATGGGGAGCCGGAAAAGACGCCGATTGCTGAAGACGCCAAACTACAGCCGACGAATGCATATGGCGAGTCGAAGCTGCTGGTGGAGCATATGCTGACGTGGTTCCACCGCTGCCATGGGTTTCGGTATGCGAGCCTGCGCTACTTCAATGTGGCGGGGGCGATGCCGGGGCGCGGCGAGGCGCATGAGCCGGAGTCACACCTGATACCGCTGATTCTGGATGCGGCAATGGGGCGGCGTGAGGCGATCAAGGTATTCGGGACCGATTATCCGACGCCGGACGGGACGTGCATTCGGGATTACATTCACGTGCACGACCTGGCCCAGGCGCATCTGCTGGCGCTGGATGCGCTGGATGATGAAGAGCGCGGCGGAAGGCTGATCTACAACCTGGGCAACGGGCAGGGTTTTAGCGTGCGCGAAGTGATTGAGGGGGCGCGGAAGGTGACGGGGCGGGACATTCCTGTGGTGGAGGAGCCGCGGCGATCCGGGGATCCGGCGGTTCTGGTGGCGAGTTCAGAGAAGATTCAGCGAGAGCTGGGGTGGACGCCGCAGCACGCGAGGCTGGAGGAGATTCTGGCGAGCGCGTGGGAGTGGCACCAGCAAAGGTACTCGTAATTATTTTTTTTCAGAAGATTTTTGCGGCATCGAAATCAGTGATAATACCGTGATTTGAGGGGTCCGTGCGTGATCGTGGGAATGAATCACGAAATATACCCTCGATCCAGTGGAAAAAGTGCCGGGGCAGGATGCGAAACTATAGGCAGAGAGAAACGATTGACTGCCCGTATGGGAACGATACGAGAACGGGGACGAAGTTGGGCAAATAGTTCCTGAAGGGAGCCGCAGCAGCTTGCAAGAGCCGATGGATACAGGGGTGGGCGTGTAGGGCGATGGCAGCAGGTTGGATTCGCAAATTCGTTGGGGTGGCCTGTCTTGGATTGGTGGCGGCGGTGGCGGCACCCGTGGTCAGGGCATATGATAGCGGGAAGCGCGCGGATCCGCCCGGGGCTATTACGGGTAATGGCGCGAGCCCGGCGGGAGTCGTGCTGATTCCGCATCCCGTGCATTACATCGTCCCGCACCTGATGATTGCGCCGAAGCTGAGCGATTTTCTGGTGGTTCCCGATCACTCCACGGTGGCGGAGCGGATGTTGCGGGTGTCGCATTTTGTGGAGCACTATCCGGACGCCGGGGGAGCGCCGGAGAATGGGACGACGGCGTACATGGGTTACACGCACCGGGCGTTTTTTGTGGCTTTTGTGTGCAAGGACCGCGACCCGAAAGAGATACGCGCGCACATGATGCCGCGGGACGGCCTGGGTGGCGACGACTCCGTATCGCTGATGGTGGACACGTTCGACGATCACCGGCGTGCATTTGTATTCCAGAGCAATCCGTTGGGGATACAGGCGGATGCGATGTACAGCGATCAGAGCGGTTACGACTACTCGTTTAACACGGTATGGGACACGTGGGGGCAACGGACGCCGTTCGGGTACGTGGTACTGATGCGGATTCCCTTTGCGAGCCTGTATTTTGCGAAGGTAACACCGGGCGCGCTGCGGCGCTGGGGAATCATCCTGGGGCGTAATGTGGCGCAGACGGGCGAGTCGGACTACTGGCCGCGGATTCATCACGATATTGCGGGCTTGCTGACGCAGGACATGACGGTGCAGGGCTTTGGAGATATTGCACTGGGACGGAATTACCAGTTCGATCCGTATACGCTGGCGCGGAATCTGCGGCAACTGAACTCGGTGAATCCGTTGAATCCTTACTTTGAGGACAAGCATTTCCAGGGGATCTCAGGGCTGGATTCGAAGTTCATACTACACAACAGCCTGGTGCTGGATACGACGATTAACCCCGATTTCAGCCAGGTAGGAGTGGACAATCCCGCGGCGCCGAATCAGCGGTTTCCACCGTACTTTCCGGAAGTGCGGCCGTTTTTTATCGAGAACAGCAGCTATTTCCAGACGCCGGTCAACTTGTATTACACGGACAACATTGTGATACCGGAGTTTGGGGCGCGTCTGACTGGCAAGGCTGGGCCGTGGGCGCTTGGCTTGTTGAGCGTGGACGATCGAAGCCCGGGCCTGGCCGTTCCACAGGGGACGCCTTATTACGGGACGCGGGCGGAAAATTATGTGGCGCGCATTGACCGGGATATCGGGACGCAATCCGACATTGGAATGATTTATGCCGATCGCCAGTATCTGAGTTCGTATAACCGCGCGGGGGGATTCGATTACCGGATGCAGGTGCATAAGCGGTGGACGCTGGTGGGGCAAGCACTGACCTCGCAAACCAAGAACCTGAGCAACTCGACGGCCGGGGAGCAGGAGTGCCTCTCGACGCAACTGTACTGCAGCGGGCAAGTCTATCTGCAGCATGTGAGCTACTCATCGCTTCATACCAACTGGTGGGGCGGGTATGATGATACGGCGGCTGGATTTGTAACCGATACGGGTTTTTTTCGGCGCCCGGACGTAAGGGAAGTCAAGGGTGGGTATAGCTACACGTTTCGACCGTCTGGGGGAGCGATTCTGTCGGACGGACCTTCGTTGTATGCGCAGCGGCTCTGGGATCACAGTGGCGTACCGCTGAATTTGTATCTGCAGCCATCCTATTCTCTTAATTTTGAGGACCAGACCTATCTGCACGCATATGTCGGACTTGGGCAAGACCGGCTCAGACCGATTGACTACTCGATATTGAAGCAGGATGTGGAGTACCACTCGAACACGGAAGGCGTGAGTCTGTATAGCGCACCAGTGCCTTACCTGGGCCTGGGGATGGGATATTCGCAGGGGAAGGTATTGAACTTTTCTCCGCCCAGCAACCAGGGGCCAGGACCGGTCCAGATGTCGTCGCCGAGCGTAAGCCTGAACCTGAAGCCTTTGCGGGCGCTGGATTTGCAGAACAGTTATGTGTTTACGCGATTTTCAAACCTGGAGAACGGTGCGCCGGTATATGACAACAACCAGGTGGTGGCGCGGTGGAACTACCAGATGACGAAGGCCGCATCCTTCAACGTGATCGGGCAGTATGTTTCGACGCTGCCGGACGCGATCTACACGAGTGCCGGGAACTCGAAGACGGTGTTCGCAGATGCGTTGTTTACGTACATGCCGCATCCGGGAACGGCTCTTTACGTGGGCTACATCGGGAACTTTGCGAACCTGGCGCCGGGACTGTGCACACGGGAGGTAAGCGGGTTGTGCAACCCGGGCGATCCGATTCTGCCGACGGATTCTTCGTTGATGAATGACGGCAAGATGATCTACGTGAAGATGACGTACCTGTTGCGGTTCTGAGAGTTGCTGGTGGGAGATAAGGACAGGGCATGATGATGGGTTTGGTACGGGTGACGGAGACGCGGGCTCGCTTTACTTGCCTTATCGGGGTCAAAGAGAATATGTTGAGCATTCGGTCTGAGGAGAACGAGTAATGCCTCTAAGCGGCGAAGCCATTCGCATGATGAATTACGTAGATGATGTAGCGGTAACCCTGCGGCGTGTTCTGGCCCTGGTACCTTCCCTTACCCCCGAGGAGCGTGAGCGCGTGAGCGAGTACATCCGCGAGTCCCGCCCGAACGCCGACAGCGTGCTGCAGGCGCTTTTGTCGAAATAACCGCCATAGAAATCAGGCAGGCCGCCATGATCGGCGCCGGGTTTTCGGCCGGAGGCGCGAGTGGAGAGCTGGCCGCGGATGTAAGTGACTCTGCGCTGGACTGTTGCGCGGGGCTGCGGGGTTGGTTTCGTCCAAGGAACTAATTGAGGGCCGTGCGCGTATCTGATAGCACGGATGCAGAGCTTTGGCGACATTTTCGGTCAGGTGTTTCGCGCGATCTGGGCGAACAAGCTGCGGTCGTTTCTCACGATGTTCGGGATTGCGTGGGGAGTGGGCTCGATGCTGCTGCTGATTGGCGTGGGCGAAGGATTTCGCGTGGGCCAGCACGAGCGGCTGGCCGATGTGGGCAACGACCTTGTCATGATGTGGGGCGGGACGGTGCCGGCGGTGGCGAGCCAGCATGTGGGCATGAGGCCGTACTATCTGACGCTGCGCGATGAAGACGCGATTGTGACGCAGGCGCCAGATGTGCGTGATGCGACGGCGATTCTGGACCGCGATGATCTGAAAGAACAGAGCCAGTACGAGACGATTTCGGGCGCGGTTTACGGTGTGCAGCCAAATTTTCCGGTGGTGCGATTCATGCCGGTGGCGCAGGGGCGATTCCTAAACGAAAACGACCTGATTCATCGCAACGATGTGATGGTGCTGGGATCGCGCGCGGCAGAGATGCTGTTTCCGCACCGGCCCGCACTGGGCGGTTATGTGACAGTGGGCGGCATTCGTTTCCTGGTGGTGGGAATAGCGAAGAAGATCGGACACGGGGACAACAACAGCGAGAACCAGCAGGTATATATTCCGCTGACGGTGATGATGGATAACTTTGCGATCAAGGGCAAAGACGGCGAGATGGTCCCGAGCGACGCGGTGACGTCGATCCAGTACCAGCCACGCACGCATGCGGTGCATCTGGCCGCGGTGAACGAAGTGCACCAGATTGTGGCGCGGCTGCACGGCTTCGATCCGAATGCGCCGCAAGCTTTCAACGAGTGGGATACGATCCAGAGCGCAGAGATGGTGGACAAGATTTTCGAGGGGATGGATGTGTTTCTGGGCAGCGTGGGGCTGGTGACGCTGGCGCTGGGCGCGGTGGGAATTGTGAACATCATGCTGGTGGCGGTGACGGAGCGGACACGTGAGATCGGTTTGCGCAAGGCAATTGGAGCGACAAGCCGGAGCATTCTGGCGCAGTTTTTTCTTGAGGGCATTACGCTGACGGGCCTGAGCGGGCTGATTGGCATTGGCGGCGCGGCGGCGTTTATGTGGCTGCTGCAGCAGCTTGTGGGCGGTGGGCTACGCGGATTTGCTCCGCCGCACATTGTGCCGTGGACGGCGGCGCTGGCATTTGGTTCGCTGACGGTGTGCGGGGTGATTGCGGGCGTGTATCCGGCGTCAAAGGCGGCAGCGATGGAGCCGGTGGAAGCGCTGCGGCGGGAATAGAGATTGGGGTGCGGAGATGCTGAAGGACATTTGGCAGCAGGCATGGGAAGCGATGATGTTCAATCGCCGTCGCACGATGATCACGATTTGCGGCATGGCGTGGGGCATTGCAACGGTGGTGCTGCTGCTGGCGTACGGCGCTGGATTCTCGAATGCGATTCAGGTGATTTTTGCGCAGTGGGGCACGCAGATGATTGGTGTGTTTCCGGGCAAGACGTCAGAACAGGCAGGCGGCATGAAGGCGGGCGTGCCGGTGCGCTTTACGATGAGCGACGTGGACTTGCTGCGGAATACCGTGCCTGGAGTTGAGCGGATCACGCCGGAGCTCTCGAAAAACCTTGTGGTGTCGAATGCGCTGCACAAATTTACATGGAGCGTGAACGGCGACGATCCGGACATCAACGAGATCATGAACCTGCCCGTGGCGGTGGGGCGCTTTTATAACGAGAAGGACAATGAGCAGCATGCGCATGTAGCGGTGCTGGCTTCTGACTCGAAGAAGCTGCTGATGGGCGGTTTGTATCCGATTGGGGAAAAGATACGGATCGCTGGAGTTCCGTTTACGGTGATCGGGGTACTGAAGCCGAAGATGGCCGAGTCGGGGAACGATGTGAACCGGCAGGTATACATTCCGATCCGTGCGATGGCGGAATTGATGGACCCGAAATATCTGACGGGGATCTGGTTCAGCTATCGCGGCAATAATGTGCCGGTGGAGCAGGCGCTGCGGAATTCGCTGGCCGCGGCGCATAACTTTATGCCATCGGATCACAACGCGATTTATGTGGCGAATATTCAGGAGCAGCTTCACCAGTTCCAGATCATCACGATGGCGCTGCAGGTGCTTTTGCTGTTTATCGGTGCGCTGACGCTTGGGATTGCCGGCATTGGGCTGATGAACATTATGCTGGTGGCGGTGCAGCAGCGAACGCGGGAGATTGGCGTGGAGAAAGCACTGGGCGCGCAGCGGCGGCATATTCTGCTGCAGTTTCTGGCCGAGGCGCTGGTGATCACGGGCGTAGGAGGTGCGCTGGGGATTTGCTTGTCGTACCTGGTTTCCGTGTCGGTGGGACGAATTACGTTTTACAGCGCGATTGCCTCAAATGCGCACGCAGCGGATATCCGGCTGCTGATTTCGCCAATGATTGTTCTGGCGGCGACGGTGACGCTAGTGGTGGTGGGGACGGTGAGCGGAATGATTCCGGCGATCCAGGCGGCCAACCTGGATCCGATAGAAGCGCTGAGATACGAATGACGGCGGGCAGCGCGCACCCCGTCCATCTTACTTAGGCAGCTTATAAGGTACTTGAATGTCGTGGCGTGCTTCATTGAGCGCGCCGGACGTGTTGTCGTGTGTCATGAGGGCTTCGCGGTATTGGCGGATGGCGCGGTCGCGCTGGCCCGTGATATCAAAGATCTTGCCGATTTCGATGTGGCTCCAGACGTTGGTCCAGGGTGGGACGCCGTCACCGTGCAGCGCGTCACGGTAGGCGTTGACGGCGGCCTGGTAGTCGTGCTGCTGGAAGAGCAGTTCGCCGATGCGGAAGTTGGCGAGCGAACTGAGCGGGTTGACCTTGAGCGCGGCCTGATATTGCGCGAGAGCGCCGGCGACATCTCCCTGCGCGGCGAGCTGCTGGCCACGGAGAATATCGACGCGTATCTGCATGGTGGGGTCGTCCTGGAGGATGTTGCCTTCAGGGTCGACGGTGATCTTGCGCGGCATGCCGAAGGTTTCAATGTTGAACGGCGTGCTGGTTCCGATGACGTGAACGACGCGGTTGACGGTTTTGCCCTGAGTTTCGATGCGAATATCGACGGGCATGTTGAAGAGTTCGAGTTGCTGCTTGATTTCGCCGACAGTGCGGAAGCCTTTGCCGTTGCCGAGGCGGAAGATAGTCCACTTGGTACTGAAGCTGGGCGCTCCGGTGCCATCGAGCCACTCGGCAAAGAAGGGTGTGAGGTCCTGCTTCGTGTCGGCCTGGGCAATTTTCTCGAACTCGGCGGTAGTGACGCCTTTGCCAGCGTACTGCGAGGTGACGTTGTCGAGAATTTTGGTGAAGGTATCATCGCCGACCATCCAGTTGAGCATGTGAAGGACGAGCGCGCCCTTGTAGAAGGTCATGGACTGGAACTGTGGCGAGTAGGCGTTGAGGCGTCCGGCGCTGGTGAGCGGCGTCGTGTCATAGGCGAGCGCGCCGGCGGAGATATCCTTGAGTGCGGTGAGGAGAGCGCCCTGGCCGTCCTGATATTGAAGGTAGAGGAGCTCAGAATAGGTACACATACCGTTGGTGAGCCATGCGTCGCTGAGAGTGGCGGGACTGACTTCGCTGCTCCACCACTGGTGGGCGATGGTGTTGGCGAGGAGGCGGAAGTCGAGCGCCCCGCCGATGTGCGCGCCGGCGATGGCGGCGATTTGCGGAGCCCAGTAGGCAGGGACGGTGTTGTCAGGGAGCTCGACGATGTTGAGATCGTTGGACTGCGGTTGGCCGAAGGTGCTGCTGAAGTAGGCGAATTCGTCGAGCGCAGAGTTGCCGTAGGTGGTTTGAGCGGCCTTTTTATGCGCGGCGGTGACGTAAAGATGGATGTTAGGCGCCTGCGGCGCAGGAACGTCGATCCACTTGCCGATGAGGATGGTGCCGGGGAAGCCGGGCTTGTCCCACTTGAAGGTGTACTGTTCGAGGCCGTTGGCGGCCTTGGGCTTGCCGGTGCTGCCGCTGCCGATGACGGTGTAACCGGCGGGGACGGAGATTTGCATGTCAGCGGTGAATCGGTCGGTGAGATAGCCGTCCATGGGGAACCACGCGCCGCCGTAGAGGAGATAGCTGATGGAGGGGTTGATGTCAGCGAGCGTGAGGCCGGGGACGGGTCCGCCATTGCCGCCGTTGAGGTTGCCGGAGTAGGTGAAAGTCCACGTATAGGTCTGGTCTTTGGCGAGCGGCGTGGAAGGGGTGATGAGCAGAGCGTCGTTAGCGCCGCGGACACCATTGAGGGCGTTGCCCTTACTGTCGACGATTTTTGTGATGGAGAGGCGTCCATGGAGGAGGAAGCCGGCGGTCTGGAGGTCTTGATTTGCGGTGAAGGTGACCTGTGCGGTGGCAGAGAGGGTGTGGGTTTGGGGCGTGACGGTGGCCTGGATGTTGTAGGCCGTAATGTCGATGGGCTCGGACTGCTGGGCGCGGGCGGAGGAGGCGCAGAGCAGGGAAATCGCGAGGGCAGCGATGGCGTGGGCGATGCGTGGACGGAAAGTTTTCATGAAACTGAACTCAATCTGGCCTGCAGGAGATGGGCGGCGGTTTGGGCGACACGCGAGATAGCTCCACCAGCGGGCGGAGCGAGGGCATGGCGGACCTGAGCCATTTGCGCCTGCATGGTTTGCCGTAGCTGCTCGTTGTGGAGCAAGGGTTCCACCTGTGAGACGATGGCCTCCGCCGTAAAGTCATGCTGAATGAGCTCGGGAACCATCCGCCTGCCTGCTATCAAGTTGGCCATGGCGACGTGGGGTACGTCCACTACCCGTTTGGCAATGGCATAACTCAAAGGAGATACGCGGTAGACGACCACAAACGGATTGCCGATGAGGGCGGCTTCCACGGTGGCGGTTCCGCTGGCAACGATGCTCGCGCGGGCGTGGTGGAGGGTGGCGCGGGCGTCATCGACGACGGCGATGCGGGGCGGATTGGACTGACCGGCGACGAGGGAGGCGAGATTTTCGCGGATGTGGCCGCGCTGATTCTCGGTGAGTGAGGGCGCGAGCGGGAAGACGTATTCGTATGCGGGGCCGAGTTTGGCGGCGGCAGCGACCATTTCCGGGAGGTTGAGGCGAATTTCCTTGCCGCGGCTGCCGGGGAGCAGTCCGATCCAGAATTTGGCGGGATCGAGGCTGTGCTGGGCGGCGAAATCTTCGCGGGAGATGGTGGGCAGCGGCAGCTCGGCGAGGGGATGACCGACGAAATCGGCCTGGACGCCGTGGGAGCGGTAGAAGTCGACTTCGAAGGGGAAGATGACGAGCATGCGGTCGACGTAACGCTGGACCTTGCGGATGCGGTGCTTCTTCCAGGCCCAAAGCTGCGGCGAGACGAAGTAGAGGACGGGCGTGCCCTGCTGGTGGAGGGTGCGGGCGAGCGTGAGGTTGACGTCGGGGAAGTCGATGAGGATGGCGAGATCGGGCTTTTCGGCGAGGATGGAGGCTTTGAGACGGAGGTATTCGCGGTAGATACGCGGCAAGTGGCGCACGACCTCGGTGATGCCCATGACGGCGACGTCTTCTGCGCGGACGATACGGCGCATGCCTAACTGCTGCATGCGCTGGCCGCCGAGGCCGAAGAAGTCAATGGAGGGGTCGATTTGGCGGAGCGCGGAGATGAGCGCGGCGCCGTAGTGCTCGCCTGAGGCTTCGCCGGCGGAAAGGAAGATGTTGGGTCGCGCTCGCATGGGCCGGAAACTGCTCTTATTGTATGGCGAACGGCGGCGAGGGCTGGAATGCGGCCATCCTTTGCCGGGAAAGGATGGCGCGAAGTTATTTTGCGGGCGCGGGATCGCGGTAGACGCGAACCCAGTCGACGAGCATTTGCGCAGGGAAGTGGGTGGTGGCGTCGGGGTTCCCGGGCCAGGCGCCGCCGACGGCGAGGTTGAGAATGATGAAGAACTTGCCTTCGTTGAAGGGCCAGACGGCGCCTTCGGGCAGGTCAGCGGGCGTGAGCGTGGCATAAATGTTGGAGGGCCTGTCGACGTAGAACTGGACTTTGCCGGGCGACCAGATCATGCCGTAGATGTGGAATTTTCTGTAGAAGTCAGCATGGTTGGGCAGCGAGTAGGGATGGGTGATGATGTGGCCGATGAAGCCGGGGCCGTGAATGGAGCCGTAGACGGTGGCGGGTGTTTTGCCGATGTTTTCCATGATGTCGAACTCGCCACATTTGGGCCAGCCGACCTGGGAGATATTGTCGCCGAGCATCCAGAAGGCGGGCCACATGCCCTGTCCGCGGGGGATTTTGATGCGGGCTTCGATACGGCCGTACTGGAAGCTGTGGAGGCCCTTGGTGTTGAGGCGCGCGGAAGTGTAGACACCGGGGGATGGCTGGCGGGCGACGATGTGCAGGTAGCCGTGCCGGTCGATGAAGGAGTTAGGGCGTCTGGCGCTGCAGGGCGACTTGTTGGAGCCGTAGGCGCAGTAGGTTTCAAGTTCGTGGTTGCCGTTGCGCTCAGGGCCGGTGATGTAGTTCCAGTTGGAGGGATTGGGCGCGCGGCTGGAGGAATTGAAGTTGTCGGCCCAGACGAGGGTTCTATGCTGCGCGCGGGAGGACCTTGCAGGCTGTCCGAAGAGCGGAGCGGCGAATAGAAGGATAGTGAGCAGGGCGAGTGGGCGAGGAGTTTTCATCGGGTAACGTTATACCGCGAAAGGACAACGTTTGGCTTGTAGATTCGTGTGTTACCTGATTTTTTGACAAACGATTGTCTGAATTGCTGACTGACGCCGGCGGGCTTTTGGGGAGGCGAAGAGTACTGCGGGTTTCCCAGCTACGTTCGCTCTCCGGATGGTGAGCGCACCACCGACGAAATGAGGAATTCCAAGGAGTTCGAAGCGGGCGTATTAGAGCATTTCCCCTATTGATGCAGACCGGAGAGAGAATGCTGACGCAGCTTTTCCGTTAAGAAAAGCTGCGCTTGGTTGAATTCAGAAAGTTCACAGGAAGAGGGAAAATGCTCTAATCCGTGCCGAGGGCGAGGGAGGGTGTGAGGTTGCGCGGCGCGGCGGAGAGTTCCTGATCTTTATATTGTAACTGATACAGTTTCCAATAGAGTCCATGCATCGCGAGCAGTTGCTGGTGCGTGCCGATTTCGCGCAGATGGCCGCGGTGCATGACGAGAATGAGGTCGGCTCGCTGGACGGTGGAGAGCCTGTGGGCGACGACAACGGAGGTGCGGTCTTCGACCATGCGCTCGAGCGCGGTGCGGACGCGGAGTTCGGTGTCCGTATCGACGGAGGACGTGGCTTCGTCGAGGATGAGGATGCGGGGATTGTGGGCAAGGGCGCGGGCGAAGTTGATGAGCTGCTTCTGGCCGGTGGAGAGACTATTGCCGCGTTCGCGGAGCATTTCCTGATATTGCGCGGGGAGGGTTTCGATGAATTCGTCGACGTTGACCTGCTGGGCGGCGAAGCGGAGCTGATCGTCGGAGATGTTTTCCGTGCCAAGGCGAATGTTGTCGGCGATGGTGCCGCTGAAGAGAAATGGATCCTGGAGGACGACGCCGAAGTTCTGGCGAAGGAGGGTGAGGTCCTGTTCACGGACGTCGACGCCGTTGACGAGGACGCGGCCGTGCTGGATGTCATAAAAGCGCATCATGAGGCCGGTGATGGTAGTCTTGCCGGCACCGGTATGGCCCACGATGGCCGCAGTCTGGTTGGGTTCGATGGTGAAGGAGACGCCGCGAAGGATCCACTCGACGTCGTCCATGGCCTCGAGTTCGGCAGCGGTTGCCTGGGCGATGCGTTCCTGTTGATCAGGGGTGAGGCGCTGGTAGGTGAACCAGACATCGCGGAATTCGATGCGGCCTGAACCGTCGCCGGGGACGGGGCTGGGCGGCGAGACGATTTCCGGCTGGGTGTCGAGGAGCTTGAAGACGCGCTCACTGGCGGCCATGGCGGCCTGGAGGATGTTGTATTTTTCGCTGAGGTCCTGAATGGGGCGGAAAAAGCGCTGTGCGTACTGGATGAAGGCGACGAGGACGCCGAGCAGGACGACGCCATGAAGGACGCCGAAGCCGCCACGCCAGATGATGAGGGCGATGGCGAGCGAGCTGAGGATTTCGACGGCGGGGTAGTAGAGGGCGTAGGCGAGGATGGCATCCTTGAAGGCCTCAAGGTACTTGCCGTTGATGGATTCGAAGCTGCGATAGGCGGGCTCTTCGCGGTTGAAGAGCTGCACGATGGACATGCCGCTGACGTGCTCCTGCGAGTAGGAGTTGATGCGGGCGAGGGCGACGCGGATGCGGCGGTAGGAGTCGCGGACGTAGTGGCGGAAGATGCGAGTGACAAGCAGGATAAAGGGCAGGACCGAAAAAGCGATGAGCGCGAGCCACCAGCTCATGCGAAGCATGACGATGACGATGCCGGCGAGGACAAAGACATCCTCGAAGATGGCAAAAACGCCGGAGGTGAACATCTCGTTGAGAGCGTCGACGTCGTTGGTGAGGCGAGTGACGAGGCGGCCGACAGGATGGCGGTCGTAGAAGGCGACGTCCATTTGCTGCAGGTGGCGGAAGATTTGCCGGCGCATGTCAAACATGACCCTCTGGCCGGCCCATTGGATGAGGTAGGTCTGGAGGGCCTCAAGGACGTAGCTGAAGAGCAGCGAACCGATGAAGATGAGAGCGAGCTGCGTGACGCCCTGCCAGGGATCGTGGCTGAGTCGATGGCCCAGAAAGGGATGCTTGCTGATGCCGAGCTGCGCGAGCGCGGCTTTGGCCCTGGCGGTTTTCTCCATGGCCGGGGCGAGGTAAAGATCGACGGCGACCATGGTGAGGTAGGGGCCGAGGATGTCTGAGGCAGACTTGAGGATGACCGCGACGATGGAGATGAAAGCCACCCACTTGTAAGGGCGAAGATAGGTGAGCAGGCGAGCCATGAGGCGGCTGTCATAGGCTTTGCCGACGACGTCGTCTTCCTGCTGAGCGGGTTTGGCCGGGGCAGGCTGCGCCGGCGTGGTGCTTTGATCGGCCTTTTTGTCTTCCTTGGATGGCATAAGCGAGCTCTTTTATTTTAACGGCGTTGCCAGGGTGAAGGTGGGATGCGGGCAGGGGCCAGTCCAGTGCGAGAATCAACTATAGATGGAGATGCTGGGGCTTTACCTGTCGATTCCGTTTTGCCGGTCGAAGTGCACGTTCTGCAACTTTGCTTCGGGGGTGTTTCCCGCGAGCTATATGGAGCAGTATGTGGCGCGGCTGGAGGCGGACCTGGTGGCGGCGCGTAAGTGCGGGTCGGAGTGGGGTGCGGTGCTGCCGGAGGCGGTGGATAGCGTCTACTTTGGCGGCGGGACGCCCTCGCTGCTGCCGGGCGAACTGGTACGGCGGGTAATGGGTGCGATTCGGCGGGAGTTTGCGGTGGTGCCGACGGCGGAGGTGACGTTTGAGGCGGCTCCGGCGCATTTATCGGACGAGACGCTGGCGGCGATGGCGGAGTGTGGCGTGAATCGCGTGAGTTTTGGCGTGCAGTCGTTTGTGGATGCCGAGGCGCATGCGACGGGACGGCTGCATTCGCGGCGGGATGTGTTTGCGGATGTGGCCCGGGTAAGGGCGGTGGGAGTCAGGGACATCAGCATCGATCTGCTGGCAGGATTGCCGGGACAGACGCGGGCGAGCTGGCGGGAATCATTGGCGGCGCTGGGCGAGACGGGTGTGGGGCACGCAAGCGTGTACATGCTGGAGGTGGATGACGAGTCGAAGCTGGGCGCGGAGATGCTGGCGGGCGGCGTGAGGTATGGCGCCGGGCTGGTTCCGGGTGAGGACGCGATTGTGGAGATGTATGAGGAGGCGGTTGCGGCACTGGCGGGGATGGGGTTGCGGCAGTACGAGATTTCGAATTTTGCGGACGAGGGAAGGCAGTCGCGGCATAACCGGAAGTACTGGGAGCGCAAACCATATCTGGGCGTGGGCGTGGATGCGCACTCGATGCTGCGGGGTCGGCTGGGACAGGCGATGCGGTTTGCAACGACGGATGGGCTGGAGCCGTATTTGATGGCGCCTGGATGGGAGCGGCCGGAGCCGCTGACCCGCGAGCAGGAGATGGAGGAAGCGTGGTTCCTGGGCCTGCGGGTGAATCAGGGTGTGGAGTTGGCCGCGCTCCGGGAGGAGTTTGGGGTGGCTGCGGTGGCGGAGTTTGAGCCGGTGGTGGCAGAGCTGGCGGCGGAAGGGTTGGTGACGCGCAATGCAGGGCGTGTGGCGCTGACGATGCGGGGACGGCTGCTTTCGAATGAGGTGTTCGAACGCTTCCTAAAAGTGGGGGTTGAAGGTTGATTGGGAGCCCATTCGATTGGATAGGATGAGGACATGTGTGCGATGACCGTTACGAGTGCTGAAAATTCTGCAGAGATGAATGCGAAAACCCCTGCCATGATTGACTTGCGCAGCGATACGGTGACGGTGCCGACGCCGGAGATGTGGAATGCGATGGCAACGGCCGAGCTGGGCGATGACGTGTATGGCGAAGACCCCACGGTGAATCGGCTGGAGGCGCGCGCGGCGGCGGTGTTTGGTCGCGAGGCGGCGATTTTTGTGCCGACGGGGACGATGGGGAACCAGACGGCGATCCATCTGCACACGCGACATGGGCAGGAAGTGGTATGCGAGGCGCGGGCGCACATTGTGGACTGGGAGATGGCGATGGCGTCGGCGTTCAGCGGCTGCCATTTGCGGACCGTGGCGGCCGAGCGGGGCGTGCTGACGTGGGCGCAGATTAAGACGGCGCTTTCTCCGAAACTGTATTACCGGGCGCAGACGGGGCTGATTTCGCTCGAAAACACGCACAATATGGCGGGCGGGACGGTGACTCCGCTGGATGTGATGGAGGAAATCTGGGCGGGCGCGAAGGATGCGGGGATTCCGGTGCATCTGGATGGGGCGCGGGTGTTCAACGCGTCGGTGGCCCTGGGAATTTCTGTGAGGGAACTGACGCGGGGATTCGATACGGTGATGTTTTGCCTGTCGAAGGGGCTGAGCGCGCCGGTGGGTTCGATGCTGGTGGGCAGCCGCGAGCTAATAGACCGGGCGCGTTCGGTGCGGAAGATGCTGGGCGGCGGAATGCGGCAGGCAGGTGTGCTGGCAGCAGCGGGGCTGATCGCGCTTGACGAGATGCCGAAGCGGCTGCACGAGGACCATGCCAATGCGCGACTGCTGGCCGAGCAGATTGCGGATTTGAAGCAGGTAGAGCTGGATCTGGCGGCAGTCCAGACGAACATTGTGATTTTTTCGCTGCACGGGCAGGGTGATGCTGCAGCGCTGGTGGCAAGTCTGAAGCAGCGCGGGGTGGTGGCGAGTCCGGTGGGTCCGCACGCCGTGCGGTTTGTGACGCACCGGAATGTGGATCGCGCGATGTGCGAGCAGGCGGCGCAGATTGCGGTGGAAGAGATTGCGAAGATGTAGCCTGCACGCTTGATTCGCGTCGGGCCAAGGATGGCTGCCGGACGCCGCGGCAAATGATCGCGGCGCTTCTGCGGCACGCGTTCAGGGCAGCGGCGAGCAGAGTGTGGGGCTGGTATATGGCTGTTGCTGCGGGGTTTAGTGAGTGAGGCGAGTGATGCCTGGAGTGCTATTGCGGAGTGCGTAACCGCCGTATTTTTCTCACAGCGCTCATGTGCCGCGCACTATAATCAATACCATGCCGAAGTATTCCATCGTCGTCCCATTTCACAACGAAGAAGAAAATGTAACCGCTCTTTATGACCAGCTGAAGGCCGTGATGGAGCAGGTGGGAGACAGCTTTGAGCTGGTGTTTGTGGATGACGGCTCGCGCGACCGCACCTACAAGCTGCTGGAGGAGATTGCCGCGGTGGACAGCCGCGTGCTGGTGGTGAAGCTGCGGCGGAACTTCGGGCAGACCTCGGCGCTGGCAGCGGGGTTCGATCACGCGGCGGGCGAGTTCATCCTGGCGATGGATGGGGACCTGCAGCACGACCCGAACGAGATTCCCAATTTTGTGGAGAAGCTCGAAGAGGGGTACGACGTAGTGAGCGGCTGGCGGAAGCAGCGCATTGATAACTTTGTGATGCGGCGGTTTCCATCTCGCTGTGCCAACTGGCTGATGGCGAAGCTTTCGGGCGTGGATATTCACGATTTTGGCACGACGTACAAGGCATATCGGCGGGAAGTGATCCAGAATATTCCTCTGTACGGGGAGATGCACCGGTTTATTCCGGCTCTGGCGTCGTGGTACGGGGCGAGCATCTGCGAGATTCCGATCAAGAACGTGCATCGCGAGAAGGGTAAGTCGCACTATGGAATTGGGCGGACGTTTCGGGTTTTCTTTGACCTGATGACGATTCGTTTTTTGCTGAAGTACATGACGCGGCCGCTGCACTTTTTCGGAGGGCTGGGCTCACTGGGTATTTTGAGCGGCGGTGCGATTTCGATGATGCTGCTGGGGCTGAAGCTGGCTGGAAGCCAGCACGTGATGGACGATCATGGGCCTCTGTTTGTGATTGCGGCCGTGGCGATCGTTGCGGGAATCCAGATGCTTGCGATTGGTCTGCTTGGCGAGCTGCAGGTGCGGCACTACCACATGAACAACCATCGCGCGCCGTATGCCGTGGACCGGCTGGTGCGGCTGCGCGCATCGGAGGAGCCGAATTTGCTGCACGAACAGTAAGTTGAAGTGAGTTGGAAGAGAGGAACACAAGGCCGCCAGCATGGCGGCCTTTTTGATTTGGTGTCGAGTGTTTCGCGTAAACGGACCGGCGCAAGCGCGGAAGCGGAAGCCATAGATGAGAATCCGTTTATGGTGGGAGGTGGCCTCTTTTTGTTTTTGCGCCATCTGAGTTGATGGGGCGGGCAGCCTCTCCAAATTCAACCATGGGATAACAGTGAGACAGGACGGAAGAAAGCGCGTTGTGATTGAGGGGGTCGATCCAGAGATCGACGCAGGACATTTCCCTATTAAGCGCGTGGTGGGAGATCGCGTGCGCGTGGAGGCAGACATTTTTGCCGATGGGCACGACCATGTGGCGGCGTGGCTGCTGTACCGGGTGGTTCCGCGCAGGAAAGAAGCCGACGGAGCGGCCGATTGGCAGCGGGTGAGGATGACGCCGCTGGGGAATGACCGCTGGCGAGGCGAGTTCACAGTGACGGAAATGGGCCGCTACGCGTATACGGTGGCGGGCGTGATTGACCACTTCGGCACATGGCGCAGCGATCTGGAGAAGCGGATTGCGGCGGATCAGGAGATCACCGTAGAGCTGAAGAACGGCGCGATGCTGGTGGAGCAGGCTGTGGCACGGGCCGGGGATGCGGGCGATGCGCAGCGGCTGCAGACGTGGGCGCGCGAGCTGACTGCGGCAGGGTCGGAGGCGACGAAGGTTGCGCTGGATGAAGATCTGGCGGCGCTGATGGAAGAGCTGCCGGATGAGACACTGATGAGCCGATACGAGCGGGAGCTGATGGTCACGGTGGACCGGAAGCGGGCGGTGTTTTCGAGCTGGTATGAAATGTTTCCGCGGTCGACGGCCGGCGAGCCGGGGCGGCATGGAACATTCAAAGACGTAGAGGCGCGGCTGGAGTATGTAGCCGGGCTTGGCTTTGATGTGCTGTATTTGCCGCCAGTGCATCCGATTGGAGCGAGCTTTCGAAAGGGGAAGAACAACACGGTGACAGCTGACGACGGCGACGTGGGGAGCCCATGGGCGATTGGCGCGGCGGAGGGCGGTCACACGGCGATTCATCCCGAACTGGGCACACTGGAGGATTTTGCGCGGCTGCGAGCGAAGGCTGACCGCCTAGGGTTGGAGATGGCGTTGGACATTGCGTTCCAGTGCGCGCCCGATCATCCGTGGGTGAGGGATCATCCTTCGTGGTTCAAGCATCGGGCCGATGGCACGATTCAGTACGCCGAAAATCCGCCGAAGAAGTATCAGGACATTTACCCGCTGGATTTTGAGAGCAAGGACTGGCAGGCGCTATGGCAGGGATTGAAGGATGTGTTCCTGTTCTGGATTGAGCAGGGCGTGAAGATTTTTCGTGTAGACAATCCCCACACGAAGTCGTTTCCCTTCTGGGAGTGGTGCATTGGCGGATTGAAAGAAGCGTATCCGGATGTGCTGTTTCTGTCAGAGGCGTTTACGCGACCGAAGGTGATGCAGCGGCTGGCGAAGCTCGGGTTCACGCAGTCATATACGTACTTTACGTGGCGCAACACGAAGGAAGAGCTGACGGAATATCTGACGGAGCTGACGCGCACCAATGTGAGCGAGTATCTGCGTCCGAACTTCTGGCCGAATACGCCGGATATATTACCAGAACAGTTGCAAATTAGCGGATTACCCGCATTCAAGAGCCGGCTGGTGCTGGCGGCGACACTTGCCAGCAATTTTGGTGTGTACGGGCCGGCCTATGAAGCAGCGGAGAACAAGCCTCTGTGCCGAGGAAGCGAAGAGTATCTGCACTCAGAGAAATACGAGGTGAGGCACTGGGAGTGGGATATGGAGCGTCCGCTTTCAAGGCTGATGCAGACGCTGAATCGCGCACGCCGGGAGTTACGGGCGCTGCAGGGGATGGAAAACCTGGTGTTCCATGCGACGGACAATCCGTACCTGATTGCGTACAGCAAGAACTGCGAGGAGGATGAGCATTCGGTGCTGGCGGTGGTGAATCTGGATCCGGTGTATACGCAGTCAGGATGGGTGATGCTGAACCTGGACGGGCTGGGGATGAGCGATCATGAGAGTTTTGAGGTGTATGACCTGCTGGCCGACGAGGCTTTTCTGTGGCAGGGGGCGAGCAACTATGTGGAGTTGTCGCCAGAGCGGATGCCGGCCCATGTGTTCCGCGTGAGGAAGCATGTGCGGACCGAAAAGGATTTTGACTACTACCTGTGAGGGAACGAGGTAAATGGCGACAGGGCAGGTGCTGGTAAAGAAGCCGGGTTCGACAACCGATCCGTTATGGTACAAGGACGCGATTATTTACGAGCTGCATGTGCGGGCCTTCCATGACAGCAACAACGATGGGATTGGGGATTTCCCCGGGTTGATTGAAAAGCTCGACTACCTGCAGGATCTTGGGGTTACGTGCCTGTGGCTGTTACCTTTTTTCCCTTCGCCACTGCGCGATGACGGCTACGACATTTCCGATTACGCCAGCGTGAATCCCAGCTATGGGGCGGTTGAGGATTTTCAGCGGTTTCTGGATGAGGCGCACGCCCGCGGACTCCAGGTGATGATCGAGCTGGTTATCAATCACACGTCTGATCAGCATCCCTGGTTTCAGCGCGCGCGGCAGGCGCCGGCGGGATCTCCCGAACGGGATTTTTACGTCTGGAGCGACACAGACCAGAAGTATCGCGATGCGCGCATCATTTTTACCGACACGGAGAAGTCGAACTGGACATGGGATCCGATGGCGCAGCAGTACTACTGGCATCGGTTTTTTTCGCATCAGCCGGATCTGAATTTTGATAATCCGCAGGTGCTTGAGGAAGTGATTTCGGTGATGCGCTTCTGGCTGGACATGGGCGTGGACGGGCTGCGGCTGGATGCGATTCCATACCTGGTGGAGCGGGACGGGACGAACTGCGAGAATCTGGCCGAGACGCATGGGCTGATCAGAGCGATTCGCAAGGCGATGGATGACGGGTACCTGGGACGGATGATTCTGGCCGAGGCGAATCAGTGGCCGGAGGATGTGCGCCCTTATTTCGGCGATGGTGACGAGTGCCACATGGCGTTTCATTTTCCGTTGATGCCTCGCATTTACATGGCGCTGCGGCAGGAAGACCGGCTTCCGATTACGGACATCATTGCGCAGACGCCGGATATTCCCGAGAGCTGCCAGTGGGGGATTTTCCTGCGCAATCACGACGAGCTGACGCTCGAGATGGTGAGCGAAGACGAGCGCGACTACATGTATCTGGCGTACAGCGCCGACCCGCGGATGCGCATCAATATTGGGATTCGGCGCAGGCTGGCGCCGCTGCTGGATAATAACCGGCGGCGCATTGAGCTGCTGAACAGCCTGCTTTTCTCATTTCCTGGAACGCCGATTCTCTATTACGGCGATGAGATCGGGATGGGAGACAACATCTACCTGGGCGATAGAAACGGTGTGAGAACACCGATGCAGTGGACGGCGGACGGCAATGCGGGATTTTCACGGGCGAATCCGGCGAGGCTGTACAGCCCGGTGATCATGGATCCATTGTGGGGCTACGAGGCGATCAACGTGGAGGCACAGCAGAGCGATGCTTCCTCGCTGCTGAACTGGATGCGTAACATGATTGCCCTGCGCAAGCTGTTCCAGGTATTCGGGCGCGGCTCACTGAAATTCCTGGAGGCGGAAAACCGGAAGGTGCTGGCCTATCTGCGGGAGTTGGACGGTGAAAGGGTCTTGTGCGTTGCGAATCTTTCACGGTTTGCACAGCCGGTCGCGCTGGATTTATCGGCTTATGCAGGGATGATTCCGGTGGAGATGCTGGGCTATGTGGAGTTTCCGGCGATTGGGAGCCAGCCCTATCCACTTACGCTGGGGCCTTATGGATTTTTGTGGCTGGAACTGCAACCGGGTGAAGAACAGGTGGAAGTTCCGCAGCCCGTGGCGGCCGAAGAGCGGCTGCATGTGAAAGATGAGCGCGACTGGGACAACCTGCTGACCGGCCGGGGCGGGAAACTGGTGGAGAAGCTGCTGCCGGAGTTCATGCAGCGGCAGAGATGGTTTGGCGGGAAATCGCGCTCGATTGTAAGTGCCAAAGTCATGGAATGGGCTCTGATGGAGCAGGGCCGGACGCTGCTGGCCTGGGTCAGGGTGGAATTCAGCGAGGGCGACCCGGATGTGTACCTGATGCCGCTGGGAATGTCGTTTGGTAAGGAAGCCGAGGATCTGCTGCGGCACGCGGGGAATTCGGTGGTGACGCAGGTCTTTTCAAAGGATGGCGCGGGTGTGCTGCATGACGGGCTGATGCGGGACAGGGCATGCTCGGCGCTGCTGGCCATGATTGCGAATGGCGAGCGGGTGAAATCGCAGACGGGCGAAGTGCGTGGAGAGAAGAGCCGGTTTTTTGAGGAGATTGAGGGAGATCCCGCCGAGGGGCGTTTGCCACGGCGGCTGACGGCAGAGCAGAGCAACTCGTCGATTTTCTTTGGCGACCGGATGATTCTGAAGCTTTTCCGAAGGCAGCAGAACGGGCCGAATCCAGACACAGAGATTGGGAAGTTTCTGACGGAAAAGACGGAGTTCAGGAATGTTGCGCCATTTGGAGGATCCATCGAGTTCGTGCAGCGCGGCGGTGACAACGAAGGTGCGACGCTGGCGATGCTACAAGGGGTGGTTCAGAACGAGGGAGATGGATGGGCGTGGATGCTCGAAGAGCTGGACCGGTACTACGAGAGCAGTGTTGCGGCGGAATTGCCGGAGCTGGGATTGGCGGCAGGTGCGACGCTGCGGGAAAAGCTGGACGAGATTCCAGAATCGGCACGTGAGCATGCCGGTATCTCGATGGAGGCTGCATCGACGCTGGGGCGGCGAACGGCGGAGCTGCATCTTGCGCTGGCGAGCGATCCGGATGATCCAGATTTTGCGCCGGCACTGCTGGACGGCGGTGATCTGGTTGCTCTGCAGGCCGAGCTGGTGCAGAAGGCGACGCGCGCTTTTGATGCGCTGAAGGCAAATCTGGCACGGCTGCCGGACAATGCAGTGGAAGCCGCAGGCCTGATATTGAGCCGCCGTTCGACACTGCTGGAGCGATTTTCGCGACTGACGGCACTGGGTGATGCAGGGGCAAGGATTCGCGTGCATGGGGATTATCATCTGGGACAGGTGCTGCGGGCCAAGGGCGATTTTGTAATTCTTGATTTTGAGGGAGAGCCGGCGCACACACTGACTGAGCGCCGAGCGGAGCAGTCGCCGTTGAAAGATGTTGCGGGGATGGTGCGGTCGTTCAGCTACGCGGCGTTTTCTGCGATGTCGCATTTTATGGCGAGGCGACCCGCAGATGCGCAGAAGCTGGAGCCCTGGGCGCGTCTATGGGAATCGTCGGTCACGGCGGAGTATCTGCGCGCGTATCGCGAGACGATGGGAGATTCGCGCATTGTTCCGCAGACGATAGAGGGATTCGAGGTGATGTTGCGGGCCTTCACACTGGACAAGGCCTTATATGAACTGACCTACGAGCTGAACCATCGCCCGGACTGGGTGAGGGTTCCGTTGAACGGGATTTTGTATCTGCCGTAGTGGCGAAAGGAAGCGGGGCGGATGCCGGCTACAGATGTTGCAGCAGGGACAAAGATGACTACGGAGCAGAACAGTGCGATCGAGCTGCTGATAGGCGTGACGGGTGATGTGAATCCGGTAGACCTGCGCAGCCGCGCGGCGGCAGCGGTAGCGCAGTCTTCATTGCCGGTGCGTGCCAGCGGACAGGTAGTGGTGGCGTGGCCGGGAGTGGAGGGCGCTGGAGTGGAATCCGGAAACGGGAGCGCGCCAACGCTGATTCCTTATCGTCCTGCGGCGACGAACGAGGCCGGCCCATGGGCGCAGATTTCCGCCGCACAGCGTGGCATTCTGACGCTGGCCGCGGAGGTGAAGGCGGCGGCATGCATTGTGATCGGCCCGGATCTGAAGGCGCTACGGGCTGACACGGTGCATGCGTTGGGGGCTCCGGTGCTGGACCGACAGTGCGACCTGGTGATGCCTATCTATGCGCTGGAACGATATGAGGGGCTGGTGAATACCGCGATTCTGATGCCGCTGGCGCGGGCCCTGTACTGCAAGCGGGTGCAGATGCCGCTGGCGCTGGACTTTGCTGCTTCGGCGAGTTATGCGGAGCGCATTGGAGCAAAGGCCAACCGCGGGCTGCTGTGGCCAGCCATTGCTGCTGCGCAGGAGACGATGCAGGTGGGGCAAGTGCATCTGCCGGTGCGTCATCAAACGCCAATGGAGGGTCTTGACCTGACGGCGGTGCTGACGCAGATTGTGGGCGCGCTGTTTCTGGAGGTGGAGCGCACAGCGGCGACGTGGCAACGCGGGCGCAGCGCACAGCCCACGCCGGTGTGGGGGCAGCCCGCGCAGATGCATGAGTCAGAAGAGACCATTGAAGTGCGTCCGATGATCGAGTCGTTTCAGCTTGCGTCGCGCAATCTGGACGAATTATGGCAACTGGTGTTGCCGCCGGTTACATTGCTGGAGCTGAGGCATCTGGCGCGGTGTGAGCCTGAGCAGTTCAAAATGGCGGATCGAATATGGGCACGGATTGTGTATGACTTTGCGCTGGCCCATCGGTTGCGGAGCATCAGCCGTGTGCATTTGATGGGTGCACTGACGCCGTTATATCTGGGATGGGTGGCGTCGTATGTGCAGGAAGCGTCGATGATGACCGCCGAGCAGGTGGTGCAGCGGCAGGAGCAGTTGGCGCGCGCCTTTGAAGAGAACAAACCCTATCTGGTCTCGCGGTGGAGATGGCCGGATCGCTTCAACCCCTGAACGGAGGCGGCACGGAGCAAGGAGGAATCTATGTGGAATCAGGTTGGGCAGTCCCTGCAGCAGTCGATGGAGCGGGTTGTTGACAAGGTCGCGATGCTGCTTCCGGGGGTATTCGCGTTTATTGTGGCAGCCCTTATCTTCCTGGTGATTGCGTGGGCCGCGGCGTGGGTAACGCGGCGTGTGCTGATGGCAACGCATTTTGATGAACGGATGACGCGCGGGGCCAGCAAGATTGCGGAGTGGACGCCGACTTACACGCCTACCCGGCTGGCGACTCGGGTTGTGTTCTGGCTGTTCGTGCTTATCGGGCTGCTGGTGGGAATTTCGGCATTTGCGGCGGGATCGTCAGAACCGGCAGTGTCAGACGCGATTTTTGGTTATGTACCGCGGATTGTGGGCGCTACTCTGCTGCTGGTGGTGGGGAATATCCTGGCACGGTTCGTGTCACGCAGTGTACTGGTAACGGCAGTGAATATGAACCTGGACTATGCGCGGCTGCTGAGCATAGGTGTGAAGTGGCTGGTGCTGGTGTTGACGTGGGCGATGGTGTTGGATCATCTCGCGCTGGGCAAAGGAATCGTGGACATGGCGTTTGGGATTCTTTTTGGAGGAATCGTACTGGCGCTGTCACTGGCCGTGGGTTTGGGATCACGCGATTTGGTGAGCCGTTCGCTGGAGCGCGAGGCGGCCAAGCCGGTGGAAATGCCGCCAAGCGACAAGCTGAGACATTTCTAAGAAGTGTGTTGGTGCACAGATACGGAAGCGGCAAGTGCTTTGTCGATTTCTGTGCTTATTCTTGCCATGTAGATACCAGCGTCTGACAGGTTGATTCGGCGCGATCCATGGAAAGACTGAGGAAGGGAACCAATTGAGATACCTGGCGGAGTTCCGGTGGAGATAAACGAGACTGATCCGCTATCATGCTGCATTGCCGGCTTTGAATAACGTCTTGGCATGTGAGGCTGCCTGCAGTATCCGGCTGCGAAGAGGAGTATTTTGCGGATTCGATTGTTCTGTTGCTTTCTTCTGGTGTGGTTGCCGGCTGCTGCCGGAGCACAGTCTCGAAAGGAGCCGTCGTACCAGATATTTGGCGGCTACACGCGCTTTTCCAATTCGTTCAATGGAGTCCCTGGTTCGCGGCATGGGCTGAACGGGTGGGAGGCCGCGGTGGGATTTCCTCCCAGTCATCACCTGAGGTTTGTTCTGGATTATGTGGCGTTCGGGGGAAAGAATCTTGGAGCTCCGCAGCATGGATTTTTTGGCATGGCGGGCTTGCAGTACGAACGGCACTTTGGCCGCGAGGGGATATTTGCCGAGGGGTTGGTCGGCGACGCGGGATTGAATAAAGACTGGTACAGCAATGCCGGTCTTGGCACGACGGCATCGTTTACGGAGTTTGCGGGTGGAGGCGCGGATACGCCGATCACGCACTCGCTTGCATTTCGCATTGAGGGCGGAGTGCAACACACAAATTTCGCGCTGCTGACGAGCAAGATTGCGCTATTCCCTTATTACAGGCCGGCAGGCTTGCCAGACAACTTTGCACGGGTCACGGCGGGGATTGTGTGGACGCATTACCGGCGCACAGAAGCGAATGTGGCAGAGGAAGAGGAATCATCACAAGGCCGGAAAGAGAGCGAACTGGTCTACGAGGGCGAAGGATCGTTCGGGCACTATCATGTTTTCGCCTACACCTGGTGGAGTTATCTGCATGTGGCGGGCATTGAATATGACCGTCATACCTGGGGCCGATTTGCCGATGCGCAGTTAGATTACGTGGGTGAAATTCTGCCGGTGGTGATGCTGCAGCAGCCGAAGAAGACGGACGCTTACGGAGACGATCTGAGTCCCGGTAAATTGACGCTGGTGCCTGGGCTGGGGATAACCCCAATTGGTTTGAGGATGACGTGGAGACACGGTAAGGACCTGCGACCCTTTTACATGATCAAGGGCGGGATGATTTTCTTTACGAAGAAGGCGCTCTCACGGAATGCTTCGTATGAAAATTTCACGCTGCAGCAAAGCGTCGGATTACAGGTGAGGCTGAGCCGGCGGTGGGACGTCAGGCTCGGAGCGGGTGATTTTCATTTTTCGAATGCGTTCGTGGTGCCGAGTGATCCGGGTATTGATGAAATGATGTACAACATCGGATTGTGTTACCACCTCGGGAAAACCAGATGGTTTTTCTAATCGTTGATTGAAAACAGAATTGCGGCCTGAACGCGGTGCCAATCATAGTGTGGGCCGCTTTGTCTGTGCACATTCTGCTGTGCATCGCTGAAAGCTGGGGCGAGAAGTAGAGGATTGTTTCGAGAGCCAAGCCCATCTTTCCGTGCGAAGAGCGCGAGGGGATGGGTCTTTTTTATTTTGAGACAGAGAAAGCAGGTCAGTGCTGTGAGGTGTTTGTAGCGGTTGTGGTTCCATTTACGGGCGTGAACTGACCATGAGTAAGCATGGCGACGGCCTGCTGCCAGGTGGTACTGGGCGGAAGGAAGTGGTAGTTGGACTCATCCTCGATGATGTGGATGTGGATCGGCTTGAAGATGAGGGCTGAGCCATCGACATCGAGCTTCATGTGGGTGATGGGCCAGTTGCCATGCCCGATGTTCTGGTTGACGAGCGAGACGGTGCCGCCTTTCTGGAAGGTGGCGACGATTCCCCATCCGACGTGGACGCTATGAATCAGGTGAGCGTGGAGTTTGATGAAGTGGAAGGTAGACTGATCGATCCATACGTCGCCCGTTATTGCGGTGAGGATACTGGATTCAATGTCTGGTGGAGAGTAGTGAGGGTTAGGGGCGAAGGTGAAGTGCAGCATGGGGCCGTATGGGCCTGGTTCTGTTCCGGCAGGAGTGAAGAGTAATGCGTCTGGGAATTGCTGCATGAGGCGATTGACGCGACCCTGATCCTCGATTTGATGGCGGCGGTGGCGTGCCTGGTCGGAGGGGTGCGAGAGCAGGGCGGTGAGGCGCTGCTGTTCCAGTGCATTGCGGTCGGGACTGAGGGGCTTGCCGTTGATGGAAACGAGGCGTGAGACTTCGCCTCCGGAGGTCTGAATGACGTCTTTGACGAAGACTCCATGGGGTGTGGTTTTGGTGTAGGTGAAGCTCATGGCCGGCATTCTGTTGTTACTGGCGATTTGAAGGTCGACGGCCTTGCGCACGATCTGATGAGGAGTGAGAGCCGGGGTTGTCTGCTTTGCCGCGCGTGCGGTAAGCGGCGCAAAGGCAGCGAGCAAAGTGATGAAGCTAAGTGAGACGGCGCGGGGAAGCATTACAGAATTAGACGGGAAAATCCGGTTGGATGCTGCGGGCAGGTGCGGGTTGGACGAGGTTTTGTTGCATAAAGCTTACGGTTGTGGCGCGAGAATCGTGTTTGTCGCGGAGGCCGGTGAGGGCGAAGCGCTGGATGGCGGCGGCACGGTGCGGAGGGAATCCAGTGCACTGAACAAGATGCCGGGCGTGAGGACGGCGGGCAGGAGCCTGGGGGGCTCGCCGGGAGTTCCGGAGTAGAGCGCGTAGGTGGGGATGCCGCTGCGGCCGAGGCGGGCAAGGGCTTCGGTGATGGTTTTGTCATGACGTGTCCAGTCGGCCTTGAGGAGTTCGACGCCACTGTTGGAGAGGCGGCGCTGGACGTCGGGCCGGTCGAGGACGACGCGCTGGTTGACCTGGCAGGAGAGGCACCAGTCGGCAGTGAAATCGACGAATACTGGTTTGCCTTCGGAAAGGTACTTGTGGAGCAGCGCGGGGCTGTAGGGCTGCCAGTGGGTTCCGCCAGCAGAGGCGCTGACGGACTTTGAGGGTGCCGGGAGAGCCTTGGCTGCGTACCACGGCAGAGCCGCGGCAGCGGCGACGATGAGTACGGCGGCCAGGGTGGCTCCGATTTTGGCGGGCCAGCGGCCGAGGAACCATCCAGCAATGGCGAGCAGCAGGAGTGCGGCCAGTAGAGCGAGGAGAGCAGTGGTACCGGCGACTTCCGCATAAAGCCAGACGAGCCAGATCACGGTTGCGAAGATGGGGATGGAGAAGGCCTGCTTGAGGATTTCCATCCATGCGCCGGGTCGCGGAAGCAAGCGCGCCCAACCGGGGAAGTAGACGAGCAGCAGGTAGGGCAGTGCAAGTCCAAGGCCCAGGGTGGTGAATACGCAGAAGCTGGTGAATGCCGAGTGCGCCAGGGCGTAGCCGATGGCGGGTCCCATGAAGGGCGCGGTGCAGGGCGTGGCGACGACCATGGCGAGGACGCCAGTGAAGAAGCTGCCCGCGTATCCCTGCTTTTGCGCGAGGCTGCCGCCCACGCTGGTGAGGCTGAGGCCGATTTCAAATTGCCCGGCGAGCGAGAGGCCAAGGAAGAAGAAGAGCATGGCCATGAGTGCGAGCATGATGGGGGATTGGAACTGAAATCCCCAGCCGAGTTGCCGGCCAGCGGCACGCAGGATGATCAGGACAGAGAGAATGACCCAGAACGAGAGAATGATGCCGGCGGTGTAGAGCCAGCCGTGGGCGCGCATTTTGCGACGATCATGCTGGGAGGATTGCACCAGCGCCAGTCCCTTAATGAAGAGAACCGGGAAGACGCAGGGCATGAGGTTGAGGAGCATTCCACCAAGGAGTGCGAGGCCCATGGCGCCGAAGAGGGCGCCAAAGGAGAAGCCGGAGGCAGCTTGCGTGGGCAGGGCGCCGAGTGGTGCATCGATGAGGTAGGCAGGGCTGCCCGGAACTTCCAGCACGCCGTGGAGATGTTTTGGCCGCGTGGTGAGGGTGGGGTCTTTGAGGAGCGAAAGAACGAAGCCGTTGCGGGTGGGGGTGGTTTTTTGCGGGGCAGCATTGGCGATGACGGTGAAGTCGAGGGGGAAGAACTGCGCGTGGGTGACTCGATGGCCGAGGAGCACAGCGAGTCGGAAGCCCTGCGGTGTGGGCTGGAAGCGCGCGATAGCGTCCGGGGGCAGCGGCCGGGGCATCTGGGCCTGGAATTCGCGGATGGATTGCTGCGCGGCAGCATCGACAGACGGGCGAGCAGGTGGAGCGGTGAGCGCGGTGCGTGTGAGGCGCAGCGTGGCCCGGCCGGGAAGGCAGACATTCTGGCAGACGAGCCAGGAGACGTTTGCGATGAGCGGGACCTGTTTGGCAGTGGGATGGAAATCGGGGGCGACTTTGAAGGTGATGGGAAGGACGACGCGGTTCTGGTAGCCGAAGTCCATGAGCGGGCCGAGGGGCAGGCGCATGGGTGGTGGGTATTGCAATTGTCCTGCGGTAACGCCTTGTGGGAGGTTCCATTGGACATTGGGTGGTTCGCCGGAATCACCGGCATTGATCCAATAGATGTGCCAGCCGGGAACGATGTGAAAGTCGAGTCCGCCAGTGAAGGTTTGGCCGGGATAAAGCTGCGCGGGCGGGAGGAGAAGCCTGACGGTGAGCTGCTGGGTAGAAGCGGAGTCCTGTGCGCGGGCCGGAGCGGGCGCGAGCAGCATGCCGCAGGCGAAGAGCAAAGCGAGCAGAGCGGCAGCAGGGCGCGGTGTCCGGATTTGGCGGCAGGGAAGCATACGTTTGATTTTAGGACTCTTGCGCGGGGATTTCGTTACCGCGGGAGGCCCAGTAAGAGATAAATCTATGGTTTACGGGGGCCGTGAGCGAGGCGTTCCTTGAAGAGGCAGTGGTCCATGACGACTTTGACGCCGGCGGCCTCGGCTTTGGCGGCGGCTATCTCGTTGACGACACCTTCCTGAAGCCAGAGGTATGGAATTTTGAGGCGGATGACGGCGTCGACGATTTCGGGGACATGCTCGGGGCGGCGGAAGACGTTGACGAGCTGGATTTGGCCGGGATGGACGGCTGCTGCGGCGTCGAGATCAGGGAAGGCCGGCTCACCGAGCGATGACGCGATGTTGGGATTGATGGGCAGGATGCGGTAGCCCTGGCTCTGGATGAAGCGCGAGACGCCGTAGCTAGCGCGGCCTTCGTGGTCGGCGAGGCCGACAACGGCGATGGTCCGGGTGCGGTCGAGGATTTCCTGGATGGTTTCGGGTTCGTTCAAGGCAGAGGCTCCTGCATTCATGATGCACGGCAATGGGAAGAGTTTCGAGGAGTTGCTGGCGAAGGGGATTCGTTTTCAGTAAATCTCTTGATTATCGTGGTGCTTTGGGGACGGAATGAAGGGATGGTTATGCAGATGAGGGATGTGAGCGCGGGAGTGAAGAAGGCCGCGGCGGCGGTGGCTGTGGCGGGGACACAGGCTGGGATTGATTCGATATGGGAAGGGAAATTTGTGGATGGGAAGTGGACGCCGGGGTGCGAACTGAACGGCGATGACGATAATCAGGGGCGGTGTCTGCAGCTGCCGTCGAATGAATTCGTGATTCGGATGGTGAAGCTGTATCACTGCGAGTGAGGCAGGGATGCGATGGGGGAGAGCCGGGATTTCGGGGCAGGGAATGCCTTAGCATGAGCAAGGAGAA
Source organism: Acidobacteriota bacterium (assembly GCA_021810735.1). Next base: position 7,076 of record JAJZIF010000001.1, on the reverse strand, counting down.
AGATGCGATGGCGACCGGGATTCCCTACAAGACAGCGCAATTGGACGATGAATGGGACGCCATCGTGGTTGGCTCCGGAATGGGTGGGCTGACGACGGCGGTGATGCTGGCGAAGCACGCGAGTAAGCGCGTTCTGGTGCTGGAGCGGCATTACACGGCGGGCGGATTTACGCATACATTTCACCGGCCGGGTTTTGAGTGGGATGTAGGGTTGCATTACATCGGGCAGATGCGGCAGGGGGAGGCGGTTCGAAAGGCTTTTGACCATGTGACGGGCGGCGCTGTGAAGTGGCAGCCGATGCCGGATGTGTACGACCGAGTGTGCGTGGAGGACGGTGCGGGACCGGACGGCGGGGCGCGGCGGTTTGATTACGCGGCGGGACCGATCCGGATGCGGCAGCAACTGGTGGAGTGGTTTCCGGGTGAGGCGAAGGCCATTGACAAGTACCTGGAGTGGGTGAAGGGCTGCAATCAGCTGAGCTTGTATTTCTACGCGGAGAAGGCGCTGCCGGCGGCGTGGAAGCCGCTGGTGGGCGGGTCGCTGCGGAGGTCGTATTTGAAGTTTGCGAAGCGGACGACGGCTGAGACGTTGAAAAAGTTGAAGGCGAGTCCAGAGTTGGCCGGGGTGCTGACCGCTCAGTGGGGCGATTATGGGCTTCCGCCGAGTGAGAGCAGCTTTGCGATTCACGCGACGATCGTGGGGCATTACCTGCGAGGAGCGGCGTATCCGGTGGGCGGCGCGGGCGTGATTGCGGCGGCGATGGCGCGGATCATTGAGGGCGCGGGCGGCAAGGTGGTGGTGGCGGCCGAGGTGGAGCAGGTTCTGCTGCGCGGACGCAGGGCCGTGGGCGTGAGGATGGTGGATGGGCGAGAGTTGCGCGCGCCGATAATCTTCAGTGACGCGGGCGCGGCGACGACGTTTGAGCGGCTGCTGCCGCATGATTTGAATGCAACACGCGGATTGAGGCGCAAGCTGGCGTCGATTGGACCGTCTGCCGCCCACGCGAGCCTGTATGTTGGATTGAACGCCAGCGATGCGGAGCTGGGGATGGATCCAGCGAATCTGTGGGTGTTTCCGTCGCTGGATCACGACGGGAATATGGCGCGGTTTGCCGAGGATGTGGATGCTCCGTTGCCGGTGGTGTACTTGTCGTTTCCGTCAGCGAAGGACCCGGATTTTGTGCGGCGGCATCCGGGCAAGAGCACAGTGGAAGTGATCACGCTTGTTCCTTACGGGTGGTTTGCGAAGTGGGAGAACAGCCGCTGGCAGCATCGGGACGAGGAGTATGAGGCTTTGAAGGCGAAGCTGGCGGGAAGGCTGATGGAGGTGCTGGAGCGGCATGTTCCGGCGGCGCGGGGGCGAGTGGAGCATGCGGAGCTTTCGACTCCACTGACGACACGGCACTTTGCGAATTATGCGCGCGGGGAGATTTATGGCGTGAGCGCGCGGCCGGAGCGGTACAAGCTGCGGGAACTGGGGGCGCGGACTCCGGTGAAGGGGCTTTACCTGACGGGACAGGATGTGGTGAGCCCGGGCGTGGCTGGGGCGCTGTTTGGGGGAGTGATCAGCGCGAGCGTGGCGCTGGGCAGGAACCTGATGAAGACGATGGGGGAGAAGTAGGCAACAGTCCCAGGTACTTCGACGGCGGATCACTGAGGGTTAGAATGGCGTCTTGCCACCACCGCACTTGACTACAGGGGAGATTCTGAAAGGTCTCGCAGACCTTTATGCGTCGGTTTGATTCCGGCCCGCGCCTTCCAAGAAACCCCAATAAAGTCAATTATTTGAATGGAGTACAACGAATTTGGCCGGCTTTTTTGCGGGTGTGTCTTTTTCGCGATATTTCGTGTCTTTTCTGCCAAAATATTGTGCTCTAGCGAGGGGGTTGGACAAGAACCGGACAGGATTTTGGCCCCATTGGTTCTGTGCCGCGCAGTATTCCGGGGCGGTCGTTTGGACCTTTGATATGCTACGCCACTCATCGATGCCTGAGCATGCCCTCAGAATTCGTATCCCGTACTCGATAGATGAAGAAGCATTCGTTGATATGAGCGACCGGCAAGTTGTGGGGGACAGGTAGCCTTCGCAGTTCGTATCATCCCTGCCTATTTGCGCGCAGCCCATTTCCGTAGCGCAGATTCCATTGCGTTGCGATTCACCAGATAGAATTCGGCCATGACTTTCAGACGGTCGCGAGTCGCCTTTGTACGGGTCGCTTGAGCACCCTTTTGGAGCAGATCAGCCAATTGTTCCAGCGATCTCGTTTGTGCCCGAAGCATCCCATCGTAATCCTCCGAAGCCTCGAACAGAATGCGGCGCGTGCCGCCCTGGCTGCGGCGACGCGCCAGCGTATACATCTCCAGGAGGCGCGCAGCAACGCTGGCCGTGCTCTTACTCACGCCAAGGTCGGCCACAATGTTGTCTAAACTGACTGGACCGTCGCTGAGCAACAGATAGCCATACAGCCGCGCCGCTGTCTCCGGAACCCCCCATGGGACGAGAAGGCGTGCCATTTCCAGGATAAAATCCTGGCGGTTCTCCAATTCCGCCCGGTTTGTTATATTCGACATGTACCGAATATAGCAAAACCTCGGCACGCTCCCTAAAACCGTCTAACCAGGAAGCACGGCGCTACGAGTGCTCCCAGAGGAGCGAACGTGAAGAATGCTGTACAGATCTTCATCACTGGAATCGTGAGCCTCGCCATTCAGTTTGGACTGGCCATTGCCGGCTGGGGTGGCTGGAGTGCGTTCTTTGCGCATCGGCCCTTTCAAGCGCTCGCATGGGTCTGTGTTGCCCTCGTCGTGATTGCCACGTTCTCCGGCAGCAGCGGTCTGAGCAGTGGCCGCGAGGAGGACTCCAAAAACCGATGGGTATTGGCCGCATTCATGGGAATCGCACTCACCGCAGCCTATTTTTCATCTTTCACCGATCGTATCGGTTTCTGGACACTCGACGGTAATGCGATGCGTTGGGCTGGCGTGACCATCTGTGGTATTGGCGGACTCCTGCGTCTGATTCCCGTCTTCGTTCTGCGCCGTCGCTTCAGCGGCCTGGTAGCCATTCAGGAAGGTCACAAGCTGGAGACCGGCGGGATTTACGGCCTCGTCCGCAACCCGAGTTACCTGGGAATGATAGTGACTGCCCTGGGATGGGCGATGGCTTTCCGCTCTGTCGTGGGTATCCTCCTGGCATTCGCGCAGCTCATTCCCCTGGTAGCGCGCATCCGCTCAGAAGAGCGACTGCTTCGTGAACATTTCGGTTCGGAGTACGAGGCGTATTGTGAACGGACGTGGCGACTCGTTCCAGGAATCTATTAGGGCCGGAAGCGGCGCCGCAGGATGCCTCCACTGCGATATCAGCGGGTCCTCGATACGGTCAATTCCGCTTCGCGGCCAACGCATACGCAGGCCGCTTGCGGGGAGCACCTTCCATACCCCCGCTGGTGCAGCCTCACCAACCAGCCACATCTCAATGCTTCAGCACGTTGTTGGCAGCAGCCACGTCGGATTGCAGGCGTAAGACACCCTCACCTGCATCATGGAGGTATCCATCCGCGACCTGAACCATCGCGGGCGTGGGTGGCACCAGCGCCATACTGATCTGGGCGGAAATGGACGAGAGCCAGGAGCGCAGCCGAGGAGGATACACGAGTGCGCCCTCATCGGACTGGATCCGGAGGTCCACCAGATCGCTGATGTCATGGTTTAGCCGATTCAGCACCGGTTGCGCCTGTCTGGCCATCGCGCTGTTCCCGGTTGCTACCTTCTTGAGCGCCCTGCGGGCATCAATGGCTTTGTTCAGGCTGATATCGAGCCGGTTCATCGCCTCGTGAAGCCGCATCAGCAAATCGAAACGCTGTTGCAGGTCCGCCTGGGTGGTATGCAAGCGCGGATCCAGTGTCACCACAAATGCCTGTTTCTTGGTGGTGTGGCCATAGGTCAACGTGACGTAGTAGGTACCCGGCAAGACTTCCGGACCTACCGGCAGTGCGGCGGAAAACCCAGAATTGAAGATGCCCTGCACGTCCACTGCATCCGGATATCTCAAATTCCACTGGAAGTGGTTCATCCCTGCTTTGACCGCTGTTAACCTTTTTTCTTTCTGCTTGTGCGCCACTGCGGGATTGCTCGAAAGCGGCTTCGGCTTCGCCTTTGTCGTCTTCTTCAGGTGCAGCGTGAAGCTGCGAATCAACCTGCCGTTTGCGTCGGTGAAAGTCAGCTTCACCGGCGTGCTGCCATCGTAGTTGTTCGGCAGGTGGAAAAACACCGTGGCTCCGGGAGCCAGGTTCTTACCCCCGATGCTCCGCGGCCCAAACCCGCCCGCATGGCGCGTTGTCAACCAAGCCTGCTGCGGTTTGAACAGGTACGCCGCGTCGCTGCCCACCTTCGCCGCCCCAAGCTGCTCCAGCATCTGCAGGTTGTCCAGCACCCAGAATCCACGCCCGAAGGTAGCGAGCACGACCGCGTGCTGTTTTGACTGAATCTCCACATCACTCACCCGGACAGCCGGCAGATTGAGAGTTAATGGCTGCCACTGCTCGCCACCATCCAGGCTGAAGTACACCGTCCCGCTGGTACCCGCGAACAACAAGTTGGAGTCATCAGGATCCTGCCGCACGCTCTCCACGTATTGGTCATCGGGCAGCCCCTGGGTGATCTGCGTCCAATGCTTTCCAAAATCGGTCGTCTTGTATACGTACGGGTGAAAGTCATCCCAGTCGTACCGGCTCGCCGATACATAGGCAGTTCCCGCCTTCGTGTACGACGGTTCGATGCTGGTAATCGTCGACCAGGTGGGCAGCTGCGGCGGGCGCACCTGGCTCCAGTGTTCGCCTGCGTTCGTGGTTACATACACCAGCCCGTCATCGGAGCCCGTCCAGATCACACTGTCCGAGAGCGGCGAAACGGCGATCGTGGAGATGGTGTCAAACATCTCTTCGCCGGTCACATCCGCGCTGATCGGCCCTCCCGGGCGCTGCTGCTTGCTCTTGTCGTTGCGCGTGAGATCCGGACTGATCACTTTCCAGTGGATGCCTTCATCCAGCGTCTCGAAGACCACATTCGCGCCCATCAACAGCTCTTTGGGGTTGCCGGGAGCAAACACCACGGGATGATTCTTCCAGCCATAGCGATACTTGATCTTCGACCCCGCAAGACCAAACTTATACGAAGGCCAGGGGCTCACGTTGGTGATCAATCCCGTCCTGCGATTCTCCCTCCACTCTGTGCTGTAATAGCCGCTGCCGTAGGTAATCCAGGGCTGCCCCGGGGTCGGTACCAGCCAGCTCATCTCTCCGCCTTGTACGTTCTTCCAAACCGGTGGAATCACACCGGCACGCACCGCGCTCGGCCCTTCCACCGAACCCCGATCCTGCTGCGCACCATAAATATGGTACGGAAACTGATCATCGAGATTGGCGTGGTAAAACTGCCCCGTCGGCTGGTTGTCCTCAGAGCTCCAGGACTTGCCGCCATTCAAGGTCACGGTCGCGCCGCCGTCGTTGCCTTCAACGAAAATCTGCGGGTTCCTCGGATTGATCCACAGCACATGGTTGTCCCCATGCGGTGGATGCAGCCGCTTCAGCTTCTTGCCCCCGTCGTGGGACACAAACAATCCCGTATTCGGCAGGTAGATCGTATCCGGATCCTTGGGGTCCACAAACACCTGCATGTAATAGAAGGCGCGTTGCGTGATGTCCATGCTGTTGTTGATCAGCTTCCAGCTCTGGCCGCCATCCTCTGAGCGGAACAAGCCGCCCGCCTGCCCCTTATGTTTGGCTTGAATCAGTGCATATACAACCGTGGGCTGGCTCGGCGCCACCGCCAGGCCCACCATTCCAAAAATCCCGCCTGGCAGCCCTGCCCGGTGCGAGATGTTCGTCCACTTCGCTCCTCCGTCCGTCGTCTTGTAGATTCCGCTGCCCGGACCTCCGCTTGAAAATGTCCAATGAGTCCGCGATAACTGCCACATCGAGGCATACACCACGTTCGGATCCGACGGGTCCATTGCCATGCTGATCGCGCCGGTTTCATCATTCACGTACAGAATCTTCTTCCAGGTCCGGCCGCCATCCGTCGACTTGAATACACCCCGTTCCGGATTCGGCCCGAACAAATGCCCCAGCGCCGCCACATAAACCACATCTGGATTCCTGGGGTCCACCAGGATCCGGCTGATGATATGGGTCTCGCCCAACCCGATGTATTTCCAGGTCTTCCCTCCATCCGTCGACTTATACATCCCCTCGCCCGTCAGCACCGTATTTCGGGGAGCCGAATCGCCTGTACCGACGTAGATAATCTTCGGATTGGAGGGCGCGATCGCCATCGCGCCGATATTGCCGCTCTTGAAGTCCTTATCGGAAATATTCTTCCAATGCTGGCCGTAATCATCACTCTTCCACACACCGCCGCCGGCCGTGCCCATGTAAAACACATTGGGCTCGTCGGCAATGCCCGCCACCGTAGTCACGCGCCCGCCGGTATAGGGGCCCACGCTGCGCCAGCTCAGGGCACCGGCAAGCTGGCCTGGAGACAGGGGCGCCGCAAACGCCGGCAAGGCCAGGGCCAAACAGGAAAGCAACAGAACGCAGCGAGTTTTGAACATGGTGGAGTTCCTCTCTTTCAACAAATTCAATGTGGCCGTAAGGGCGTGGCCTGTCGCGACGATTTTGCTACCAGCTTTGCTGGGACTGAATTCAGGCGCGCCTGGTGAACTGGGCCGGAGACGCGGAATCAAGATGATCTACCCCCAGCTAACGCATTAAATGCCATAAAACTTATCACTTCACAAGGCTTACAGGCGATTTTTCAGGGTACCCATGGAAGAGCGGAGCAGAGTTCACGCATGTGAAGTTCGCACCCGCTTTTGGATGGGAGGCAAGCAGGCCCTGGTATCTGCAGACTAACCGGACATCAGTTCAACCGGGGGTGAGCTGCCCCCTCCGGCAACCGATACGCCTCCATCAGGCGGAGCACTCGCAGGACCGGCACGCCGCCAAACCCGCCCGCGCCAGCCTTCACTTGCCGTAGTGGTACAACGTGATCCGCTCGATCCTCTCACGGTTCGGAGG
>JAJZIF010000117.1 GCA_021810735.1 Acidobacteriota bacterium | reverse complement strand
AGTTCACCGCCAGCGCTGGAGCCACGTGGGCGGCAAGCTGCGGCAGCATCAGCAGTGCTGGCCTTTTCACCGCACCGATGGCGCCCGGTTCCTGCACCATCACGGCGACAGCGACCGACGGCAGCGGCCACACCGCATCGACGACGGCCACCGTGACCTCGCCGTTGACCATCGCTCCGGCCTCGGCCTCCACGCCGCAGGGCGCGACGCAGCAGTTCACCGCAAGCATGGCGGTCAGCTGGGCAGCATCGTGCGGCAGTATCACCAGCGGCGGACTTTTTACCGCCTCGTCGCCGGTGGGCACCAGATGCACCATTACGGCCACCGCCACCGGAGGCACAGCCTACACAGCAACCGCCCCCGATATAGTCGCCTCAGCAACAGCTTTGACTGTATCGCCGATTAACCCGACGATCACCGAGGGCGCGACGGACCAATTTGACGCCAGCGCCGCCGTCACCTGGGCGGCAAGCTGCGGCAGCATCAGCTCGGCTGGGCTGTATACGGCGCGCTATGTGCCGGGTCCATGCACCATTACAGCGACAGCGACGGATGGCAGCGGCCATACCGCGTCTTCGACAGCGAACATCGTATCTCCGATCATCATGACGCCGACTAGCGCCAGCACTCCGCAGGGACAGACGCAGCAATTCACGACCAATGTGCCGGTGAACTGGAGTGCGGGGTGCGGCAGCATCACCAGCGGCGGCTTATTTACCGCTTCGGCGCCAGTGGGTACGCGATGCACCCTGCAGGCTTTGGAGAGTGGAACCAAATACAGCGCTTACGGATACGACACCGTTCTTGCGCCGCTTGCGTGGTCGATCTCGCCACTGAATCCGACCGTCAGCGAAGGTGCGACCCAGCAGTTTGCCGCCACGGAGGCCGTGACGTGGACGGCGAGTTGCGGAAGCATCACCGGCGCCGGCCTGTTTACCGCGCCAACTCTGGCTGGCGCCTGCACCATCACGGCCACGGCCACCGACGGCACTGGCCAGACCGAGGCGACAATCGCCACCATCACCAATCCGCTGAGCATCACCCCGGCTTCTGCGTCCACGCCGCAAGGTGCGACGCAGCAGTTCACCGCCAACATGGCGGTCAGCTGGGCAGCATCGTGCGGCAGTATCACCAGCGGCGGACTGTTTACCGCATCGGGGACGGCGGGCACCAGCTGCACCATCACGGCCACCGCCACTGGAGTAAGCGGCCTTACCGCGACGGCGATCGATACAGTGGGAGCGGCGACCCTCACCCCGCTGAATCCAACCATAACGGAAGGCGCGACCCAGCAGTTCACCTCCAGCCTGACGGCGACGTGGACGGCCAGTTGCGGCACTATCACCAGTGCGGGCTTATACACCGCGAGACTTGTGCCGGGCACCTGCACCATCACGGCGACCCCGACGAGCGGCGGCGCAAGCCTTTCCACCTCCGCGAATATTGTGTCTCCCATCAGCATGTTCCCAATCGCCGCCAAAACCCAGCAAGGGCAACCGGTACTCTTCACCGCGAGCGCACCGGTGATCTGGAGCGCAAGTTGCGGCACGATGACCTCGAGCGGCCTCTACACCGCTTCTGCCGCTGTCGGTACGCAATGCAGCATTCAGGCAGTGGCGGCGAGCGGTACAAGGTACAGCGTGTATGGTTCCGACACCGTGCTTGCGCCTCTTACGTGGTCGATCTCGCCACTGAATCCGGCCGTCAGCGAAGGTGCGACCCAGCAGTTTGCCGCCACGGAAGCGGTGACGTGGGCGGCTGGCTGCGGCGCCATCAGTGCCGGCGGTCTCTATACCGCGCCGCTATCGCCAGGCTCCTGCATGGTGACTGCAGCGGCGACTGACGGCAGCGGTCAGACCAACTCGACGACAGCCACCATCACTTCGCCACTGACGATCACTCCGGCCTCGGCCTCCACGCCGCAAGGGGCGACGCAGCAGTTCACTGCAAGCATGGCGGTCAGCTGGGCGGCATCGTGCGGAAGTATCACCAGCGGCGGACTGTTTACCGCCTCATCGTCGGATGGCAGCCGGTGCATCATTACCGCCGCGGCAACGGGAGGTACGGCATACACGGCGACCGCAATCGACACGATCGCAGCATCCACGGCCTTAACCATCTCGCCGGTCAACCCGAAGGTCAGCGAAGCCGCCAGCCAGCAATTCATCGCGAGCGCAGCCTCGACGTGGGGAGCCAGCTGCGGCAGCATCACCGCAGCCGGGGTGTTTACCGCTCCTCTGTCCGCCGGCCTGTGCACCATCACCGCCACGGCCAGCGACGGCAGCGGCAGGACAGCCACATCGACGGCGACGATTACCTCGCCGCTGATCATCACGCCCTCTGCAGCCACCACAGCGCAGGGGACAACCCAGCAGTTCACCGCCAACCTCGCCTCCACCTGGGCAGCCAGTTGCGGCAGCATCACATCGAGCGGACTGTTTACCGCATCTCCCGCGGCGGGCGCGAGTTGCACCATTACGGCCACCGCCACTGGCGGCGCAGCTTACACGGCGACCGCTGTCGATACGATTGCAGCAGCCAGCGCGCTGACCATCACACCCACCGCGCCGACCGTCAACGAAGGGGCGACGCAGTCGTTCACCGCGAGCATCGCCGCCAGCTGGACCGCCAGCTGCGGCTCCATTACCAGTGCGGGGGTGTACACAGCGCCGCTGGTAACGGGCCCATGCACGGTGACCGCCACGGCTACCGATGGAAGCGGTCAGGTCATGCCGACGGCGGTGAATGTCGTGCCGCCGTTCACCATCACGCCCGCCTCCGGAACGACGTATGCTCTGGGACCGTTGACCTTCTCCGCCAGTGTTCCGGTAAGCTGGACGACCTCCTGCGGCTCCATCACGTCCGCGGGAGTCTTTACCGCGCCGGGGACGGCCGGCGCCTGCACGATAACCGCAACAGCCACCAGCGGCGCGGCTTATACAGCCACCGCCATCGCCGACGTCGCGCTGGTGAACTATACAACGTGGAAAAACGACAATCTGCGCACCGGTCTGCAGCCGCAGGAAACCGTGCTCACCCCCAGCAATGTGAATGCAAACCAGTTCGGCGTCAGTTGGACAACAGCCATGGATGGCGAAGTCTGGGGCCAGCCGCTTTACATGAATGCGCTCACAGTCGGCGGAACTGTGCATAACGTCCTGTTCGTGGCGACTTCCAACGACAGCGTGTACGCTCTGAATGCCGATAGCGGAACACAACTCTGGAAGACGAGTTTTCTGTCCGCTGGCGTCACGACTGTGAACGGCACGGCCATCGGCAGCAACTACGCTCAGATCGGGATACTCAGTACTCCCGTCATCGATCCTTCAACGGGCACGCTCTACGTCCTCGCCATGACCAACGAGAATGGAGGCTCGAGCTACGTTTACCGTCTCCATGCGCTGGATGTGACGACCGGGAATCAGACGATTACACCGGCAGTCGTCTCCTACCCCGAATTCCAGGATGTAAAGCAAATGCAGCGCCCCGCGTTGCTGCTTGCGAACCATACTGTGTACGTGGCATTCGCTTCGGTGCAGGACCTGACTCCGTTCCACGGCTTTGTGTTTGGGTACGACGCAGCCACCCTGACACCGGCTGGGGTGTTCAACTCGACGCCGAGCGGAGTGGAAGGCGGCATCTGGATGGGAGGCGCCGGTCCGGCGGCAGACGCGGAGGGCAACATCTATTTCGCGGTTGGAAATGGATACTGGGACGGAATCGCCAACTACGGCGACAGCGTTGTGCAGGTGGGTCCGGATCTGAGCGAGATCGATTATTTCACTCCGTACAACCAGGCGACGTTCGCCGCGAACGACCTGGATTTGGGCTCCGGCGGCGTGATGCTTCTTCCCAATCAGACCGGGAACATTCAGCATGAGGCGATCGTCTGTGGCAAGCCGACATCGATTTATGTTCTAAATCGGGACGATCTCGGCGGTCACGGCGCAACCAGCGACAATATCGTTCAGCGGCTGGACAACCAGGTTGGCACCAGTTCGCGAGGGTGCTTCACTTCACCAGCAATATGGCAGCAGAACGTCTACTTCGGCGGCTATCTGGATGCTTTGAAGATGTTCACGCTGGATCCGAAAACAGGTCTGCTGTCCGCCACTCCGCAATCTCAGGGGGCTTTCACTTACGGATATCCAGGGTCGCAGCCCGTGGTCTCCTCGAATGGGTCCTCCAACGCGATCGTCTGGACGGTCGATCAGTCTTCCGGAACGCTCCGTGCGTATGATGCGACCAACCTTAGTAACGCGCTTTATGTCAGCTCAAAGATCGACAGCGGTATCACATGGGAGGTCCCAACCGTGGTCAACGGACATGTGTATGTAGGGCTGCAGCACGAAGTGGTCGCATTCACCATCCACTGACGGCTCGATAGATGCTGTCGGGGGCCGCCCGCCTCCTGATTCGACTCGCTCGGCCACGCACTGGGGTTATTACATCGCCCTGCGAATTTCCTTGTGTAAATCAGTGCGGCTTTTTTGGTGGCCTTTTGCACAATCTCATGTAGTATGCAAATAACTCTCGCTCTTCCACATTGGGTGCATGGACTTGCGGTCGATTCAGCGCAGGTTTTCGCCGCTGCGTGCCACATTTGGAGTTCATCCGTACTCGCCACCGCGTGACTTCCGGGCAGCTTTTGCCCGCGAAACAGTGCGTTCCCTACGGGGATAGCTGTGCGCCCCAACGGGGCAATGGGTGGAACGTGCAGGCCGAAATTCGCTGCGGAGTGTTGTCGTACGACGTATAGAGAGACACGCTCCAGGCGGTGCCGATCATTAGAAGCTCGTACCTGGATGTAGATTTTCCAATTGGATTGTTTTGCGTGGCCCGAAATTATCTCTTGTGTGGTTTTCCTTGCAGCTTGTCTGCCTCGACAGATGCAATTTTGCAACAAGGGATGCACATGCGACGGATCCAATTGTTCTGGCCAACCACAAACCGCGCCAGCCGCTCCTTCACAAGGCAGTCGCTCCCGTCAGGAGTTCCCGCCCTGAGAATTCGCGTTCCACAATCCGACACCTATCCATGTCAGCATGTACGCAGACCCTTCACTCTGAGCGTAATCAATCCCCCACCTTACATCAGAAAGGGCCTATATGAACTTCAAGACTTTTGTTGCTGCTCTCGCTTTTACAGCAGTCGCCATTACCGTCCATCAGGCGTTCGCCCAAGCGAACGTCGTGACAGGCCAGACGACCTACATTTACGTCGATGCGAATTCCGGATCCGATTCAAACCCCGGAACAGAATCCAGGCCGCTGAAAACGATCGGCGTCGCCATATCTCATGCAATGACGAACAATCGCAGCGGCGTTGGCTCAACCATCATGATCAATCCCGGCGTGTACCGGGAGATGATTCGACTCGCTCCCACCTATGGGCAAACTTCAGCCAATATCACGTTCCAGGCAGTCACTCCGGGAACCGCCATCGTGGACGCCGCGGACGTACTGACGGGATGGGCTGCGAGCGGCGGCGGAGAATACACACATTCCTGGAAAAGCGCTGCGCCGAGCTGCCCAGCACCCTCCGACTGGCCCTCTGAAGCCCGCGGAATCGTTCTCCTCACGGATATGGTCTTCGTCAATGGCGCGCCTCTTACGCAGGTGGAAACGGCTGCGCAAATGCGGGCCGGGACCTTCTTCGCGAATGAAAAGTATCAGCAGCTTCACATCTGGCCGCCAACCGGCACGGACATGAATACCGCTGTGGTTGAGGTTGCCAACCGGCAAAAAACCCTGAGCATTTATCAGTGGGGCAACCTCGTCTTTCGCGGGCTTGTGTTTGAGCACGCCGCTTCCTGCGTAGGCCAGAACGGCGCCAATATCAGCCAAAGTACCAATGTTCTGGTAGATAACGTGCAGGCGAACTGGAACAACTGGGGCGGATTTGGAGTCAACTCCAGCAGCTACGTCACGGTGCAAAACTCCACTGCGAAATACAACGGAGGAGTGGGATTTACCGCGATGCAATCCACTAACCTTCTCTATCAAAACGACGAGACCGACTACAACAACTGGCGCGGCGCCATGGGAGCCTTTTATGACTGGGCTATGGGCGGCGCGAAACTTATGGGGCTGCACGGGTCGCAACTTCTCCACCACACCGCGTACGGCAACCAGGCGGAGGGCCTGTGGTACGACACCGGCAACAGCAACATCACGGTCAGCAACGGCATTTTCGTAGATAACCTTCTATCCAATGTCCTGTTCGAAGCCAATCAGGGTCCGATCTCGCTGCAGAACAGCAGTCTCTGTCTGGGGGGTCTTGGCCTGAGCATCAATAACAGCGCAAACCTCACGATCACTGGAAACAACCTTTATGCCAACGGGACTGTTCTAGGACACTCGCAATTCCTGGTGGACGGCCCAAATGGGCGTACCTTCACCAACTGGCAAACCAAACAATCCACCACCGTCTATACATCGAACACGGAGTTCAACTACAACTCCATCGTAGATAGCGCACCCAGCGGCCAGATACAATTCCTGTTCAACTCCTTTCTGACCGTAAGCTCCTGGAATACCTTTGTGGATGGATACCACGGCGCCGGCAATGACTGGTACGACGCGAACCAGGCCACTGCGTTTATGACCCAGGGCGGCAAGCGAGAGAATCTGAGCGGCTGGCAGAATCTCACCGGTCAGGACCTAAGCTCCAATTGGAAACTCGCGGGGAACGCTACAACGAACTGTTCAGTTCCACAGCCTTCCTATCCGGATTTCCAGGTGAACGCGGACAATTCGTCTTACTCTATGCCGAATGGTGTAGCAACCATAAACCTCCAGTTGAAGTCATTTAACTTCGCACCCGCGACTTTGTCGGTCGAAGGATTGCCGAATGGAGTAAGCTCGTCCTTCAGTTCTTCGACCCTCGCCACTGGAAATTCTGTCCTCACCCTCAAGGCATCTCCGTCGGCCCCCACAGAATCCGTGCCCGTCACGATCTTTGCCGCCAGCGGAAGCAGGGTGCATACGATAACCGTGCTGGTGAACATCGCTCCTTAACCTACCCAATCCATCGCCCACCTCCGCTACCCAATCGCCTCGCTGTGTGAAAATCGACAAACCGGATACTCCGGTCGCCGCGTCAGCCGCGCTTGCGCTTCTTCTGGCTCATCTATCAAGGTGACTACCCGCGGATCGATGGTGCTGTTCCCGCCGATCTCGAAATCCACCTGGTGCTGGAACAATTACGGCACCCACAAGACCGCGCTGGATTTGGAAGCAGCCATTCGGGAGTTCCTCTCCGTTCATAACGGGCAGCCCAAACCTTTCCGATGGACCCAATCCGCCGACCATATCCTGGCTTCCATCGCCCGCTGCCCCGCCACCACCCTCGCTGCCCACGCCCCCGCTATTTATGCACGAAATCAATGACTCAGGAGCGAGCGCCTCAAGAAACGAGGTATCGAACTGATTGCGCCGGATCGAAAGAACAACAAACTGAGGCGCTATGTGTTAGGGCACGAGCTCTGTTGCAGTCACGTAGCTAAGCTGGTGAATGGCAAGCCAGGTCTGTGCATCGGCGTTCAGTGCAGCCAGGCTGGTTCTACGGTCATCCTGTAACGCATTGAGATAATCGATCAATGCAAGCCCCCCGTGTTGATATGCGTACTGTGCAATCGAGAGGACATCTTTCGCCTCAGCTAGATAATGGCCCTGATACCGGTCCGACAATACTTTGGACGTTGTGTATCCTACCCACGCTTGATCAACGTCGGAGAAGACCTGATTGCGAGTAGCCACTTCCGAGAGACGGACGGAGTTGGCCTCATACTTTGCACTCGCCTTATTGCCCTGGTTTCGATCGAAGATGCGAATCGGTATGGTGGCATAGAATCCATAACTGCTTAGAGTCCCGCTGTGGTCATATTCACCCTCAAGCGTCGGATCGGCAGTCCCATTCGCATAAGCGAGCCTGACGTTGGCGTCCGCCACAAGGACCCCGGCACGTGCGGCTTGATAGTCCGGACGGACCGCCAAAGCCCTCTGTTCCAGCTCCTCAAGGGTACCTGTAAGCGGCGGCGGAATGATATCTCCAACGATGTCAAAGTTGTTAGTGGGTTTCTCGTAGCCCAGCAACGTTTGTAGTTGATAGCTGGCTTGAGCCAAAGCCTGCTCTGCGTTCGATTCGTCGCTCTCGAACTGGGCTAGCTGTAAGTCCAGCCTTTCGTAATCCAACTTTCCGATGTCTCCCGTTTTGTAACGCTCGCGGCTGATGTCCAATTCATGATTGAAGTCATGGAGGTTGTCTTTGGCAAGCTTCAAGGTTGCTTTACCTAGCAGCATGCCAGTAAAAGCCTGCTTGACCAGGAGGATAACCTGGCGCTGTTGATCGCGATTCATGTCCGCGGTTTGATCGGTCGTCGATCTTGCGCTGTCCAGACGCCAGCGTCGTTTCTGCCCACGCTCAAACAGACGGGCCAACTGAAGGCTGTATGCATACGGAGTGGTGGAGGTCGCCGGATTCGTAAGATTACTTCCGTAAAGCGTAAAGTAGGGATTCTCGCGCACGCCCGCTTGAATTTCCTCGGCTCGAACGGAGAGAAGGTTTTGTTCAGCCGAGAGCAGCACCGGGTTTCTCGCGCGTGCGATCGCCACCACTTGCTGTAAAGTCAGCGGAGTTGCTGGAGCATTCTGCCCATGTGCGGGCCGCATTCCAAGCACGAAAAGAGAAAGCGCGACTGCCATGAAACAATGCCGTCTTGCATGTTCCGGTCTGTTGTTTCGAGTCGTTTTCAACCGTGCCTCGCTCTGATGCGGTGTTAGTCTCAATTCTCAAATTCCGCTGACCGCGCCGGCAGAACATCCCGGTCCCTCGCGATCCAGACATAGAGGGTTGGCAGGAGAAAAATGCTCATCACAAGGTCCGTGATCAATCCGCCTACAATGACTATCGCAAAGGGTCGTTGTGAATCGGAGCCGATACCGTGAGACATCGCCGCTGGAAGTAAGCCGAGAGTAGCCACTAGCATGGTCATCATGATCGGACGCAACCGCAGGACAGCTCCTTCCACGGCGGAGTCTTCAATGGAGTGGCCACCCGCACGCAACTGGTTCATGTATTCGAGCATGATCACGCCGGTCTGGACGGAGACTCCGAACAGCGCCA
>JAJZIF010000116.1 GCA_021810735.1 Acidobacteriota bacterium | reverse complement strand
TAGCCGCCATCTGGGGTTTTGTAGATGTGGTGGCGGTGATGGTCCTAGTGGCCGCGATGGTGAGCTAGAGGCCGCAACGGTCGAAGGCGCGACGCATGCCGTGCTGTGCGTGCTGCGGATTCCCTGGGCTCAGCTTCTGGCGATAAGTTCATCGACGCGGGCGGGATCCCAGGAGGGAATGGCGCCGGGCTGGCTGGCGACGGTGGCTCCGACGGCGTTGGCGAAGCGGGCGGTTTGCTCGATGGGCCAGCGCCGGATGATGCCGTGAAGGAGGGCCGCGGCGAAGGCGTCGCCAGCGCCGACGGTATCGGCCACTTTGACAGAGAAGCCGGGAAAGGCCTGGAATCGGCCTTCGGACAGGATGGCGCATCCTTCGCCACCGAGAGTGACGCAGATGGTGGCAATGCGATGGGCGGCGGCCCATTCGCGGCAGAAGCTTTCAAGCGAAAAAGTGCAGAGCGGGTGGAGGTGGCGGTGCAGCAGCTCCGCCTCGGAGTGATTTAATTTGAGCACCCGCGCGGAGGCGGAAAGGCGCTGGACGAGAGGGAAGTTCCAGTGGCCTTCGCGGAGGTTGATGTCGTAGAAGCGGGGAAGGCCGGGGAAGCGGCGGCGGAGGGATTCGATCAGCGCGGGCGAGCCGGGCGCGGCCTGTGCGAGGGTTCCAAAGTAGAGCCAGGAGGGTGGCAGGGCCTGAAGGCGGGCGAGGGTTTGCTCGTCAAGCTGGAAACCGTCAAAGGCGGCGGGGCGATCGATTCGGTAGCTGGCGTTGCCTTCGCTGTCTGTAGTGACGATGGCGGCGCCGGAGGACACGGAGGGAATGGTCTGGACGCAGTCGGTGGAGAGGCCGAGGTTGCGGATGGCGGTCAGGGCGCGGAGGCCGCGATCGTCATCGCCGACGGCGGTGAGGAGGGTGACGTCGTGTCCGAGGCGAGAGGCCATGGCGGAGAAGTTGAGTGGAGCGCCGCCGAGGAGTTCGCGATGGGCGAAGACGTCCCATAGGACTTCTCCGGCGCTAAGAATCGACACGGATGATTCCCTTCCCGGCAAGGAGATAGGCGATCAGTTGCCATCAACTTGTCTGCTAAACAGATATACTAATTCTGCTTTACCTGTCTACCTCTAATTTGCAATGATGACGGCAGCGATCGCTTTCGGGTGGCTTTAGCTGCTGGCGATGAGGGGGATGGGATGAATCGGTCCTTGGAGCGAATGATGAAGACGAGAGAGGTGCTGGATGCCGGATCCCCGGACGAACCGAAGTACCGGATGATTGCCGATAGTCTGCGGGAGAGCGTGCTGGCAGGGGAGTACCGTGCGGGTAGCCGGCTGCCGAGCGAGACGGAACTGGTGCGACGGTTCGGCGTGTCACGCATGACGATTGTGAAGGCGATCAAAGAGCTGCAGCAGATGGGGCTGGTGACGCGGCGAGTGGGTTCGGGCACCTATGTGGCGGCGCGGACAAGCCAGACGAGCCGGTTGTTTGGGTTGCTGATTCCGGAGCTTGGGCAGACGGAGATATTTGAGCCGATTTGCCAGGGGATGGCGAGCTACCAAGGGGTAAACCGGCACTCGCTGCTGTGGGGAAATGCGGTGAGCGAGGGGGATCCGAAGGAACAGGCGGCCGAGGAGCTTTGTCAGCAGTACATTGCGCAGCAGGTTTCGGGGGTGTTCTTTGCGCCGCTGGAGCTGTCTCCCGTGAAGGATGAAGTGAACCGGAAGATTGTATCTGCGCTGGACAAAGCCGGGATTCCAGTGGTGCTTCTGGACCGGTGCGTGGAGCAGTATCCCAGGCGGAGCCAGTATGACCTGGTGGGTATCGACAACCGGCGGACGGGATATGCAGCGACGATGCACCTGGTGAAGGCCGGGGCGCGGCGGATTGGGTTTCTGGGAAAGCAATTTTCGGCATCGACAGTGGATGCGCGGATTGCCGGGTACCGCGAGGCGCTGATTGCGTCGGGGATGCTGGGGCAGGAGGATCTGGTGATGCGGGGCGATCCGGGAGACACGGAGCTGGTGAGGAAAATGCTGGAGGAGAAGCGTCCAGACGCAATTTTGTGCGCGAACGACCACACGGCGGCAAACCTGATGCAGAGTCTGGGGCGGCTGGGACGGCGGGTTCCGGAAGATATTCGGATCGTGGGCGTGGATGATGTGAAGTATGCGAGTTTGTTGTCGATTCCGCTGACAACGATGCATCAGCCGTGCGTGGAGCTTGGACGAGTGGCGATGGCAGCCATGCTGAGCCGGCTGGAGAATCCGGATTTTCCTGCCAGGGATATTCTGCTGAGCTGCCGGCTGGTGGTTCGGCAGTCGTGCGGGTCGGCGCAGGTGGGGTGAAGACGCCGTAATTTTGCAGCGAAGCAGGAATTTTTGCAGGGATGAGGCACTCGGAGCGGGGACGCACGAGTGCCTTATTTTTCAGCCCGTTGATGGTCTAATTAATAAGACTATACAGCTTTGTTCAGATTAGTAATCTGATTTGATTGACAATAGTATTTCCTTATCATTAAAACGATGCATGCCAATTTCAGGAGGCGGCATGAATCAGCTAATGAGTGGACTAATCCATCTGAGGACAGCACGGCGGCGCAAAGCGATCAGGACTGCGGGCACGCCAGCATTCACAGAGACAATGGGCACGAAGCGGCGGTTGCGCGGGGGCATGAGCGGTGTGGCTGCTGTGCTGGCCCTGCTGGCAGTTGTTGGATGGACGGGCGGAGTGCCTGCGCGGGCGCAGACGAGTTACGGCAGCGTTGTGGGTACGGTGACGGACTCGACGGGCGCGATTGTTCCGGGCGCGAAGGTGGTGCTGAAGAACACGGCGACGAATGCAATGCAGACGGCGATGACGGGTTCGGCGGGCAATTACAGTTTTGTGAACCTGATTCCGGACAAGTACGACCTGACGGTGACGAAGCAAGGCTTCCAGTCGATGATGCAGAGCGGGATCGACGTGCAGGTGGGCGGCGCGACGCGGGTGAACGTGACGCTGCGGGTCGGCAATGTGAGCCAGACGGTGACGGTGACGGCCTCACGGGCTGCGCTGCAAACGCAGAGCGCATCGCTCGGAGGCGTGGTGGAAGGGCGACAGGTGGTCCAGGCCCCGCTGAACGGGCGCAACGTAAACAATCTGCTGGATTTTATTCCTGGCGTAGTGCCGGGCGGCGGGACGCAGGGCAGCACGATGGCCAACGGCGGCAGCGGGAACTTCCAGGCCGGCGGGCAAACGCAGGCGATTGCATACAACAATTATCAGATTGGCGGCGGTTTCAGCGGACAGAGCATTTTCTACATCGACGGGATGGAACAGAACATCGCCGAGAACAACGTGAATCCGCTGGTACCAACGCAGGATGCGGTACAGGAATTTCGCGTTTCGACCAATGACGTGAGCGCGGAATTTGGCGGATTCAACGGCGGCGTGGTTCAGATTGTGACCAAGAGCGGGACGAACAAGTTCCACGGCAACGTGTATGAGTACTTCCGCAACACGGCGCTGGATGCGAATGACTGGTTCAGCAACCATGAAGGCCTGGGCAAGGCTCCGCTGCACCAGAACCAGTTTGGCGCGAACCTGGGTGGGCCGATTTTGAAGAACAGGGCGTTTTTTTTCTTCTCCTGGGAGCGTGAGTCGCTGATTTCGGCGAGTCCGATCAATGCGACGGTGCCTACGATGGCAGAGCTGGCGGGGAACTTTTCGGGGGATCCGCAGACGATTTACGATCCGGAGACAGGCCAGCCGTTTCCGAGGAACATTATCCCGCAGAACCGGATTGATCCGACGGCGCTGAAGATTCTGCAACTGGAGACGCCGAACGAGTCGCGCGTGATTCAGAAGCCATTCACGACGAACTTTTTTGCCTCGGCGCCGATTGAGGGCTACCAGGACCAGTACAACGCACGAGTGGACATTGCGCCAGACCCGAACGACTCATTGTTCGTCCGTTATACGTTCTGGAATCCGCACAATGGGATCAGCGATCCCTTCGGAACCAAGACTGGCGCCGGGCCGACGGGAAACTACACGCAGGAGGCGGAGATTGGAGAAAATCACGTCTTCAATGCGAACACGATTGCAGATGTTCACCTTTCGTACCTGGAGAACTACAACTTTCAATACCCGCTGAGCGACGGGTTCGACATGTCATCGATCAGCCCGACTTACGGCACGATTCAACAGGAAAGCGCGAAGAAGGAAGGCCTGCTGCCGGGTCTAGGGATCCAGGGATACGGGATTGGCGCGGAGCTTTCGCAACTGTACTGGAACAACAACATCTGGGGTGCGAACGCGAGCCTGACGAAGATTCTGAACCGGAACACGATCAAGGCCGGTGTAGAGTGGCGCCAGATCCTGTGGGAAAACTACGGCAACAGCCAGGGCCTGAACCTGAATGCGACGCCCTTCTATACGGCGAAGAACGCAAGTGACGCAGTGGACGGGAACGCGCTGGCGTCGTTTCTGCTGGGGATTCCGTCAAGCACAAGCATTGCGTCGGTGGGGACGTGGCACGCGTTCCTGCACTCGTATGCGTTCTACGTGACGGACACCTGGCAGGCGAGTAAGAAGTTGACAGTGAATGCGGGCCTGCGCTGGAGCCAGCCGGGCGCATTCGAGGAAGAAAACAACCTCGATACGGTGCTGCAACCGAATGCAGGGGTGAGCATTGGCGGCTTGCAGTCGATTACGAATCCGGTGACGGGTACGTCGGTTCCGCTGACAGGGCGTCTGGCGTTTGTGGCCAGCCCGCAATACCCGAACCGGCACGAAGAGGCACTGCATTGGAATCTGTTCGCTCCGCGGTTGGGTATTGCGTACGAAGTGATGCCGCAGACGGTGGTGCGCGCCGGCTACGGCATTTCCTACCTGCCGGCGGAGATTACGCAGGACGGGCCCGGCAGCAGCGTGATCAATTCTGCCAACACGAGCGTGACGAATACAGTGGGCCAGCCTTTGATTGCGACGATCGATAATCCGTTGCCAAACGGGGTGAACCCGCCGAGCGGGCGTACGCAGGCAGGACTGAATGCGGCGCTGGGACTGAACATAGCGGGACGTTTTCCGCATCAGGCGTATGGTTATGCGCAACAGTGGAACCTGGCGATCCAGCGCGCGCTTGGAAATCGGGCCACGGTGACGATTGCGTACGCTGGGTCAAAAGGCACACACCTGGTGATTGGCAACGGCTTTACGGGGTCGGGCTACAACCTGAACCAATTGCCTGACAAGTACGACGCGCTGGGCTCCCAACTGCTGAAGCCAGTACAGAATCCCTTCTACGGTATATTGCCGGCGGGGACGACCTTTGGCGCCCGGACGATTGAGGAAGGCTACTTGCTGACGCCGCACCCGCAGTACCAGGGCGTGCTGCAGACGGTGCCGCGGTATGGCGATTCGACCTATAACGCGCTGCAACTGGCGTATATCGAGCACTTCAAGCACGACGGCATTGTGCAGGTGGCTTATACCTTCAGCAAACTGATCAGCAACACGGACAACACCAGTTCGTTCCAGGACGGACAGGGCGGACTCGGCGTGGTGCAGGACTACACGAATCTGAAGGCTGAAAAGTCGCTGAGCATGCAGGATGTGCCGCAGAACCTGGTGATCAACTATGGCATTGACCTGCCATTTGGGCGCGGGCAGCAATACTTTGGCAACGCCGACCGTGCGCTGAATGCGGTGATCGGTGGGTGGCGGGTGAACGGCATCACGACCTTTCGCAGCGGCCTGCCGATTGCGCTGCAGGCGGCAGGCAACAACCTGAGCATTTTTGGCGCCGGCGCGATTCGCCCGAATTATGCGACGGGATGCAACAAGGGCGTGAGTGGTTCGGCTCACAGCGCGGCGCGCGCGAACGAGTGGTTCAATACGGCCTGCTTTACGCAGCCGGGGCCATACTCATTTGGAGACGAGTCGCGGGTGGATTCCACCATGCGAAGCGACAACCTCGCGAACTGGGACATGTCATTCAACAAGTACTTTGACCTGACACATGGCGTGCGATTCAAGTTTGGTACAGAGTTCTTTGACATCTTTAACCACCCTCAGTTTGCACTGCCGAACGCGAACCTGTCTTCGCCCGGTTTTGGCCAGGTGGGGCACCAGACGAACCTTCCTCGAACGGTGCAATTTGAGGGGCGGATCATCTTTTGACGCTGTTGTTGAAGTACGTTCCTCCTATGCGAAGCTGACGCCCTGATGCGGCTCAGCTTCGCGCTTTGTTTGCCGCACTTGCGGACGGAGCAGGTAGACGTCTAAAAGAGGGAGAAGCTATTGCGGGGAAAAGTTTGCCCCCGCAGAGATTTGCAACTGTCACGGACATGATTTTGGGAGGGGCGATGAATCGTCGGGAATTGCTGAAGAGTGCGGCGGGGCTGGCGGGTGCGGCGGCGATGAGCCGCAGGGGGTGGGCCGGTGAAGTGGAGACCTATGCGGAACTGATTGCGCTGGAGGGGCGGCTGGCGCGCGATCCGCGGCGGCCGCAATTTCATCTGCTGCCGAAGCGGAACTGGATGAACGATCCCAACGGGCCGGTTTACTGGGATGGTCGCTATCACATGTTTTTCCAGTACAACCCGCAGGCGGCAGTATGGGGCGACATGCACTGGGGGCACGCGATGAGCGAGGACATGGTGCATTGGGAGCATTTGCCGGTGGCGCTGGCTCCGACGCCTGGCGGGCCGGATGCGGCAGGGTGCTTCAGCGGGTCGGCAGTGATCGATCAAGGCGTAGTGACGGTGATGTATACGGGGGTAGTGAAGGCACCGGAGAGCGAGGCGACGATTCGCGACGGAGCGAACAGCCTGCGCGAGAGCCAGTGCCTGGCAACAGCTACGGGCATGAATCTGACGGCGTGGAAGAAGGTGCCGCAGGCGGTGATACCCGCGCCGCCGCCGGGGATCAAAGTGGCTGGCTTTCGCGATCCTTCGCCGTGGAAGAGCGGCGATTGGTGGTATGTGGCAGTGGGCTCGGGCGTGCTGGGCAAGGGCGGCAGAGTGCTGCTTTACCGGTCAAAGGATTTACGGAACTGGGAGTATCTGCATTTTGTGGCGAGCGGACCAGGGAGCGGGAAGCAGACGGCGAATCCGGTGGGAGATGGAGAGATGTGGGAGTGTCCGGATCTCTTTCCGCTGGATGGAAAGCATGTGCTGATTTATTCGTCGATGGGGCAGGTGCACTGGCAGACGGGCGTACTGGATGAGGCGGCGATGAAGTTTCACCCGGAGAAAGCGGGAGTGCTGGATTACGGCGCGTATTATGCGGCGAAGACGCAGACGGACAAGCATGGGCGGCGGATTGTGTGGGGATGGATTCCAGAGCGGCGGCCCGAGGCGGAGTACAGCGCGGCGGGCTGGGCATGCATGATGTCCCTGCCGCGCGTGTTGCGGTTGCGTCCGGATGGGGATTTGAGTATCGAGGTGGATGAGGCTGTGCATCAGCTCAGGCTCGACGAGCAAAGGCTGGCGCCAGGCCAGGATGCGAATATGAATCTGAATCGGTTTCTTATTTCACGAGCGACAGGAGAGTTGTCGGGGCGGTTTGCGCGGGGCGGCAAGCCGTTTGCGGTGCAGCTGATGGGCAGGCTCGCAAGCGGGGAGCTGAATGAGCCGCTGGTGAAGATTGCCTATGATCCGGCGCGGCCCGGCGAAGTGTTGGCGGATGGGAAGGCGATTCCGATAGCGGGGCCGCATACGCAGGCGTTGGAGATACATATATATGTGGATGGCTCTGTGGCGGAGGTGATGCTGCAGGGCACGGCGGCGTATACGAAGCGGTTTTATTACGCGGGAGATGTGGCCCCGGACGTGTGGGTGAAGGTAGATGGTCCGGAGGGCACGGTGAGGGATCTGCGCGTATGGCAACTGGAGCCGATTTCTCCAGACCGGCTGACCTCGTAACGGGTAAGATGGGCGGAGCCGAAACGACGGTGAATTGTAAGTGAGAACGGGGGAAATTTCGGCATGCGGATGAATCGGATCCTGGCGAAGAGCGCGCTGGTGGGTGCGCTGGGCGGACTGCTGTTCGGGTTTGACACGGCGGTGATTGCGGGGTCGACTCATTCGCTGACAAACACCTTTCGGCTAACCCCGTTCTGGCTGGGCGTGACGGTTTCGATTGCGCTGTGGGGCACGGCGATCGGAGCGCTCAGTTCTGGAGAGCTTGGCGAGCGGCTCGGTGGGCGGGGCGCGCTGCGGGTGATGGCTGCGCTGTACCTGATATCGGCGCTGGGCTGCGCCTTCGCTTGGAACTGGTATGTACTGCTGGTATTCCGGTTTATTGGCGGGCTGGGAATTGGCGGCTCATCGGTGCTGGGGCCGGTGTACATCTCGGAGATGGCGCCGGCGAAGTGGCGGGGACGGCTGGTGGGGATGTTCCAGGTGATGGTGGTGACAGGAATCCTGCTGGCTTACTTCTCGAATTTCTGCGTGGGACTGTTCCACCTGGGCAACCTGGAATGGCACTGGCAGCTGGGGATTCCGGCGTTGCCGGCG
The DNA here is from genome assembly GCA_021810735.1 of Acidobacteriota bacterium. The sequence goes on along the minus strand of JAJZIF010000116.1, from coordinate 636 downwards.
CTGGTGTTCTTGATTCTGCTGTATGGGATTCCTCGAAGCTCGCGATGGCTGGTGACGCAGAACCGGATTGAAGAAGCGCGAGAGGTGCTGCAGCTGATTGGCACGCCGGACACGGAAGCGGAGCTGGCGGAAATTGTGCGGTCCGTGCACCTGGACCGGTCGCAGCGGCGGGAACCGATTTTCCAGGCGAAGTATGCGTTTCCGATCTTTCTGGCGATGGCGACAGGGATCTTTAACCAACTGGCTGGCATCAACGCGATTCTGTACTACCTGAATTCGATATTTGCGTCGGCGGGATTCAGCCAGATGTCGAGCAGCGGGCAGGCGGTGATTATCGGGCTGACAAACCTGATTGCGACGCTGTTCGCGATGACGATTATCGACAAGGTAGGACGCAAGAAGCTGCTGCTGATTGGTGCGGCGGGGATGGTGTTCTGCCTGGGGGGCGTGGGTTGGCTGTTCCAGACGGGGAGCGAGTCGGCGCTGCTGCTGTGGCTGCTGGTGGGGTACATTCTCTTCTTTGCGATTTCGCAGGGCGCGGTGGTGTGGGTATACATCAGTGAGATATTCCCGAACAAGGTGCGGGCGAAGGGCCAGAGCCTGGGTGCTTCGGCCAACTGGATTACGAATGCGCTG
>JAJZIF010000115.1 GCA_021810735.1 Acidobacteriota bacterium | reverse complement strand
GGTCACGGATCAATTCATCTGGGGTTAACGCCTGCCCCGCTTCAGGCACGCTCCCTGACCTTTCGTCGGCTTCATTTTTGAGAGGCAGAACAGGCCAGCAGAGATGCCGGATCGCGGAGCAATATGGAGGATTCAGGATATCCTTGTGCACACCGAAACACATCAACTGCTCGGCTTATTTCTCTTGGCGCAGAGATGTCTGGCAGCATTTAAATCCCCTTTCGATGCTCGCCAACGTGGGAACAGAAAGCTAATTTCTGGGAACAATCTGGGAACAATAACCTGTTCCAGGGGAGCTTACAGGGCCTACGGGAGCGACCAGGGCCTTGTAAAGACAGGGGTTATCTCAAAGCGGGAGACTTGACACGGTAGAGGTCAGGAGTTCGAGTCTCCTCGTGCCTACCATATTTTTCAATGACTTGCACCTTCTTCCCCGCTACGGTTGGTAGCATTTGGAAGCAAATCCTCAGAAACCTGCTGCGATTCCCCTCCCTTCAACGTGGAAGAGAGCTATCCGGGACATATCACCGGCAATGTTACGGATTTCGCAATGGACGGAATGATGGACACAGCGCAGTCGATCCAGTCGTTTTTCAGCCACGCCGACCAGATCGATGTCCTGGTTTCGACGTGGTATTCGACAGATGTGCATGGAGGAAGCGCTCGTCCGCGAGTGCAAACGGAACGGCTATATCGGCTTCCAGTTCGACTCCTGTCTGAAGCTGTTTGATGGCTTGCCGCCCGATGGAGCAGAATCCGATGATCTGCTGCATCTGTTCTGTCATCCGACCTGCAGGACCTGTGGCTTGCGGTCCGCAGCCAAACTGACGCTCTCATAGATGTCCAGGAGCATCTTGAAGTTCGCAGATCCTGTGTATCGTAATTCAAACTCTTTCCGCGCTTCCAATCGCATTGCGGCCATGGAACTCCGAGCCTGGATATCTCGGACGCACGCAAGGAATCCCTGAGGATCGCTGGGATTGAATAGCATTCCGAATCTATCGTGAACGATCATCTCCGCATAGCTGCCCAGGTTGGGCCCAATCACAGGAGTTCCCACCGCAAGAGACTCGATCACGACTCGCGGCATACCCTCATACCAGAGCGATGGACAGAGCAGGGCCTTGGCATTTCCTATGTTTTTCAGAACCTCGCGCGCTCCTTTCTGCCCTTGCCATTCAAGGTTTCTCAACGACTGCGATGCCGTCCGCACTTGCTCTGCCAGCGGGCCGTCGCCAATAATTCGCAACTGGGGCAGATCGGGATTTTCCCGCCAGCACTCCAAGAGTTTGGCGATTCCCTTTCCTTCAGTCAATCTACCGACAAAGCAGAAATATCCAAAATCCCCCGGGCGGAACCCGGGATCGTACTCGAGGAAGTTCGGCTTGACGACTATTTTGTCTTCGGGAATTCCCCCGGCCACCAATTTCCGCTTGGCAAACTTCGTCAACGCAATGAATGCATCGACCGCCTTATGCCACGTCCCGTACTGCCAGTGGGTCAGCATGCCGGCGGTTGCCATCGCCGTTCCAGAATGGCTGTTCCGGTAGCACGCGTGAATCACACCCGGGAGCCGGAGGGTCGTACCGAGGCAATCCTCACACACACCGCCGTTTCGAAATAGATTGCCGTTGGCGCAAAGCAGGCGAAAATTGTGCAGAGTGTGCACTACAGGTACCATTTGCTTCTTGCAAGCCCAGAAAATTCCGGGAGACAGCGTCGGAAACCAGTTATGCACGTGAATCACATCCGGCTCAAATCGCTCGATCGCCTCCTGCACGCGACTGAAGCCCTGGCTGCTATAGACGACCGAAATAGCAGCGGCTAATTTACTGCGTAACGTCACGATCGAGTCGTTAGTTTGCTCGCATAACTCGACTTCCACACCGTGCGCTCTCAGTAAATTGCTTTCCGACAGCACAACCGCGTCCTCTCCACCTCGTTCCTTGTAGTGGTTGTGGACGATCAGAACTTTCATCCTCAGCTCCGTGGTCTTTTGTCTCGAAATGGTTTGAATGACTCGCAGTCCTGGTCGTCCGCAGTTCAATGCAAGGATGTACAGTTCCATCGGACTGGCCATTCCCGGTTCCGGAAGCTGCCTGCCGGTCAGTCACCATTCAGAAATGCGAACTCATCGATAAGTTCTCTCCGGCAACTTAACCAACGGAGCACGGCTTGGAAGAGCGCGTGAGAGCTAGTTTGGCAGGAGAATACGGCTGCAATACCGAGAATCCTAGAAGCGATATCTTGAGCCTGTCAAAGCAATATGCTCGCCCAAAATATGGGCAGAATGTCTCATTGAGCAAACCGGAGAGTTCCGCTACTCTTTGATTCCCGACGGAACTCTGGAAACTTTGTGGAATTCTGCCGAGTTGAAAGGCAAGGAGCTCGCAAGCAAATGTCCACGCCTATTCTGCATCGAACCGGTCTTCCTCTTCCGCTCCCTACGCCTTATCTGCCAAGCCCCCCCTCCGGAATGGAATTTACTGACGCGCATCAGGATGAGACACTGCGAAGTCTCCTAAGGGTACTCCGCAAACGCAAGTATTTAATCGCGTACGTTACCTTGGGGTTTCTTGTCTTAGCTGCCCTCGTCTGCATTTTTTTACCACGCCAATACACCGGCACCGCGACGATCCAGATAGGCAAGGATGACACTGCGACGGTCAACCTGTTGCATGACGCAGCGACTGCGCCTACTCCTGACGACCTTAAGACCGAAATGGCCACGCATATCGCTGTGTTGACAAATGACAGTATTGCTTTGGCGGTGATCGACCACCTCAATCTCCAGAAGACGGAGACCTTTGCATTCAGACCGACCCTTATGGGCTGGATAGATGGAACGAATGCCAGAATCGAAGCGGAGCGTGGACTCCCTTTAGACAAAGCGCCGGCAACGCGGGAACGGCTCCTGAAAATATTCTCCAAGCATCTGACTGTGAAAAACGTTCCAAGCACGCGGATGATAACTGTAAGTGTGCTGTATCCCGATCCCACACTAGCTTCCAAGATCGCAAACGACGTGGTCAGCGAATACATCAGCTTTGAGGCCCGCGCGGGAGCGACCGGGCAGGCTTCGCAGTGGCTGGCCGCTCAGTTGGATCAGTTAAAGCATAAGGTGGAGTTATCTCAAGGTAGACTCGCCGCATACGAGCAGCAAACTGGGTTGAACACTCTTTTGATTGGGTCCCTTGGCCAGGCTGGCGGCGCGGGTGGAATGACGCACATTCCTATTCTGGACCGGCTGGATAGTCTGAACCAGGAGCTTACCGCCGCAGAATCAAACCGGCTGTCTAAAGAGGCCATTTACCACATGACCGAGACAGACAATCCAGAGGTGGTCATCGGTCTGGCGTCAAGCGGATTGCCTGGAATTGCCAGTTCGGCGGTCTTAGCCCAGGGCAGTGGGTTGGAGTTACTGCAAAGCCTTCGTCAGCAACAGTCTGCGACAAAGCTTACTTATGCAGACATGGTTACAAAATACGGGCCAAAGAATCCACGCCTCATGGAAATCGGGAGTCAACTCACGAATCTGTCTCAGCAACTTTCCGATGAGCTCTCAAAGATCAACGCCCGCGCCCGCAACGACTACATGCTGGCGGCGAAGAATGAGGAAGACTTACGTCGCGTGTTCACAAGACAGCAAGACGAAGCAGGCAAGCTAAACGCAAGCACTGTGAAATTGCAGATATTGGCGCAGGAGGCCGATTCAAGCCGTCAACTCTACGATGGCCTTTATAGCAAATTGCAGGAGGCAAACGTACAGGCTGGCCTTCGGGCAACCAACATAGGAATCGCCGATCCAGCCAGGCCCATCGTGACACCCACGCGTCCTAATCCGCTCCTGTACCTTGCCATCGGAATGGCGTTAGGCGTGTTCTTCGGTATCTCATCCGCATTCGCCGGCGAATACTTCGACGAAACGATTAAAACGGCAGATCAACTCAATGCTTCTGTGCAGATGCCGGTGCTGGCCTCGATCCCGCGCGCCATGGTTCCAAGACAGAACGGTCATGCCCTGCCGAAGCTGAACCAGATAAACTCAACGGAGTCGAGCTTGCTGATCACGCACCCGATGTCGTCGATGGCGGAATCGTATAGAGCGCTTCGCACCTCGATTTCCCTATTGTTTGACTCGGAGTCCTTGCGCACGCTGCTCGTCACCAGCCCTCTTGTAGGGGAAGGCAAGACGACGGTTGCCTACAACATCGCAGTAGCGTTTGCACAAGCCGGAAAGAAGGTCTTGCTGGTGGATGCCGACATGCGTAATTCTCGCCTGCACGAAATGTTTGGCGCCGGCAAGTCACCGGGGCTTAGCGAAGCCTTGTCTGGTGCTCCACTGCTTGCCTCACACACAAGGGCGCACTCCACCATGCCGAACCTGTCGCTGTTGCCGTCTGGGAACAAGCCAGCTATGCCTGCGGAACTCTTATGTTCCAAATCTTTCCGTGACTTGCTTTCCGGCGTGAAAGCGAATTATGACCTGATCGTCATCGATAGTCCGCCGATGCTGCTGGTAACGGATGCGAGCATTATGTCCGCACAAGTGGATGCTACCCTTGCCGTGGTCCGGACGGACTTGACAAACCGGAGAGTGCTCAATGGACTACCCGAACTCCTGAAGCGAAATGGGTTTGGAGCCGTCGGTTTTATCTTGAACGGGGTAGATCTGAAATCGGTTGACTATTACTACGCCTACGGACATAACGGGGGCGGGAAATACTTTGAGGAGAGCCATGCGTAAGAACAACCGGATGACATGGAGCCTGCTATCTCTGGCAACATTCGCAATTGCAATGATGCCTATGGCGTTTGCGCAGCAACCGAACCAGGTTGGGGCTGCAGGTACAGCCTCCACGCTTGCCATCAACCCCGATACTCAACGTGCGCAGGGGGCGCGAGGGCTTCCGAACGGGCCGCTGACCGCGGTGCCGGAGGACTTCGCCAGTTTGAAACTTGCGCCTGGTTTCCTGCTGAATATCGAGGTGTACGATGAGCCGGAATTATCGACACAAGCACGGATAGATGGTCAGGGCAACCTCAGTCTTCCGCTTCTTGGGAGCATCCACCTGGCTGGACTGACCATAACGGACGCTGAACAAAATCTCGAGGCCCAGTTTCGCAAGAAACAAATTCTGACCAATCCACAGGTAACTCTGAACATTGAGCAATATGCCTCTGCAAGCGTGACCGTATTGGGAGAAGTCCAAGCGCCAGGTCGCATTCAACTGCTCGCGCCGCACAGCCTGCGGGATGTCATCGGGATGGCAGGAGGACAGACCAACCTGGCGGGCGATTCTGTTCGGGTCCAGCACACAGGGGAGAACGGAACCACATCGACTGTCTATCGGGACCCGGCCGGCAGCAAGGGAAATACTATCCGGGATGTACAAGTACAGCCGGGAGATACGGTAACAGTCCTTCGCGCGGGTATCGTCTACGTCCTGGGCGCAGTGAACCGGCCTGGTGGATATGTCATGCAGGAGAATGGGACCCTGAATGTGGCGCAGGCGCTTTCCCTTGCATGGGGAACATCTATGCAAGCAAAGATCGGGGGCCTTCGAGTCGTCAGACACGAACCTGACGGCACACTGAAAGAAATTCCGCTTTCGTACAAGGGAATTACAAGTGGCAAAGTCAAACCGCTCCAATTGGAAGCGGAAGACATCGTCTATGTTCCCGTCAGCAAAATCAAAGCGGTATTCTCTTCCGGCGCATCTATCGTAGGGGAAACTGCATCAGCCGCAATTTTTGTTGTCCATTAGTCAATTTCGGTGCACGCGAGATATCCATGCCGATACAGTCCGCAACATCTCGATATCTCCTGCGCTACTGGCTGTTCATAATCTATGCGATAGGCGTCCCTGGATTCGTTAAGTTCGACGCAACAGGCAACACTCACGATTTCGGCGTGTTCAATCGTCAGTCCATTGCAGATATTGCCCTGACCCTGTCCTGTCTCGCCCTCCTCTTCTATCTCACCGCAATCAGCCATCGCAATGTCTCCCTAAGGCCAGTCAGATTTGGTCGCACACCGTGGCTCCTTCTGCTGGGATTGCTTGTGGTGACGTCCCTGGCCAGCCCGAATGATAACGTCTCCATCAGCGTCTATCGGATGTGTGAATGGGTCCTCGGTTACATCTTGCTCGTCAGCGCATATAGTGGAGCGCCCATCCTGGAAGCTCCGCATGTGGCAAGAGAAATGATTGCTGCCATCTGCTGGGCCTGCCTGGCGATTGTATGGTTAGCGCTGCCTTTCTTCCCGTCGCTCGCATTCTCCGTCCCGGTGGAATCGACGGGGGTGGTCCAGTTCCGGCTGGGAGGATACCTGATCCATCCCAACGGCCTTGGAGTGGTGGCTGGAATCGCGTTCTGGCATGCATTTCTTTTTCGGCGCTCCGTCACTAGAATCGCGTTGTGCAGCGTGGCTTTGGTTAGTTTGTTACTGACATATTCCCGGGGAGCATGGGCTGGTTTCGCGCTCTCCATCATCGCCTATGTTGTCGTCTCCCGTCGAAGTAGAGTCCGGATCATGGGTGTAGTGGGACTGATTACGGGAATCGCAACATTTCTGGTTTTCTCCGGGCCAGTCGTCCGGCTGCTGGAACGAGGCGAAGGCCAGCAGAATCTGCGAACACTTTCGGATCGCGCGTTGGTGTGGTCTGCTGCGGTCAAGGCGATTTCTGCAAGGCCGCTGCTGGGTTATGGATACATTGACGGAGTGAAACACGTTCTGCCGCAATTTACGAGCGTATCTTATTGGAGTCCGATGCACTGCCATAACGAACTGCTGCAGGCACTCGCCTCTGGCGGAAGCTTGGCCGGATTGTTGGTTCTCTGGGTATACATCGTCGGATTCTTGAATAGCTATAGGTCGGCAAAGTCAACATTGAGTGGACGTTTCATGTTTCTCTCCGTAATTCAGCTCATTGTCTTCGCCACGCTCACTCCCTTGCTTATGAAGCCCTATAGCCAATTGGGCGCTATACTCCTGATTTGTCTTGTCGCCTCATCCGACGCACGGAAGGTCTCAGCCGAATATTCCGTCTATATGTATCAGCAGGCACTGCCGGTGGCGTCATGAGTGGGATGGATCGGGTGGATCCAAGAGTAGTGTGCCTGTGGGTGGCATTCCTGGTGGTGTTATCGTCATCGTTAAGTCCCGGGCAGGAGCCACGGACAGCGATGCGGGTGGTTCCTTCGGGGTCTGCTATTCCAGCAGAGTATTTCGGCGTAGTATGTTGCCTGAATCCCGAGGATCCATTGCCTCGTATCCCAGCGAAGAGCTGGCTCACCTCCAAAGCGACCTGGGATCGCGTCGAGCCAAGCAAAGCCCGCTGGACTTTCGCCGTTCCTGACCAGGAAGTCGCCGCTGCCTTGCAAGAGAATGTAGATATCGGCTTGATTCTAGGCCGTACCGCTCCGTGGGCCTCCGCAAGGCCGAACGAGACCGCGTACGATGCGTGGGACAAGCCTGGAATCCGAGCGGAGGCAGCCAACCTGGACGATTGGCGAAACTATGTGCGTACGGTGGTTACGCGCTATCGGGGGAAGGTACATACATACGCGCTTTGGAATGAGCCCAACCAAAAGGCGTCTTTTACCGGGAGCCTGGATGCTATGGTAGCTCTGGACAAAGCCGCCTACGCGACAATTAAGGCGATCGATCCTTCAGCAACGGTAATATCCTCTTCGCTGTCTCCTGGCACCAATCCCTATCCCTATCTAAGCTCGTTCGTCACCAAGGCGGGCGGGTGTACCTGCGATGTTATCGGCTATCACTTCTATACCGATATCTATACGAACGCGATACCGGAAAAGATGGTTGGCATGGTTCAGCAGCTTCGCTCCGTGCTGGCCACTTACGGGCTGCAGGATAAACCGATATGGAATACGGAAGCAGGATATGCGATTGCGAACGTCCCTGGCGCCAGACAGACGTTTGCTGCCTTTTATGCCCATGTGCCGGTTCTTTCCGGCCCGGAGTCTCAGAACATGATCGCGCGCGCTTATGTGATCGGTTGGGCGATCGGATTGCAGCGTTTCTACTGGTACGCATGGGACGAGGCCCATTACGGCCTGGCAGATGATCGTGGCCGCACCGACAAGCCGGCTACCGATGTTTACAGAACAACGGCGCGGTGGCTCATCGGTTCACGAATGCTGTCATGCGAACGAAGTCAAGCGGGCACCTGGCGGGTCCACATCGAGCCTAGACCCAATCAATCCACTTGGATAGTGTGGAACGACACAGGGGACCAGCCATTTGCAGTGCCGGGATCGTGGAACATCAGGACGATTGTAGACATCAACGACTCACCGAAAGGAATGTCACCCACAATACGCATTGGACCCTCCCCCCTGTTTCTATCGCAATGATGACTCTTACAGTCGACAATGTTCCACTGCGAGGTGCCTTTTCCTTGTAATGCCGGAGAAACGCCATTATAAGTTAAGCACAACTCCGAACTCCTGGTTTTTTGACATCTGCAATGGAGCTGCGATCAGATCATGCTGGGTGGACGAAGTTCATTATTGACGGTGATCGATCAGGCGGTAGTTAGCGGCTCCAACTTCCTTACGGGTATCTTGCTGGTACGCGGTCTGGGCTTACACGGATTCGGACAGTTCACGATAGCTTACACGATCCTGCTATTCGCCAATAGCTTACAGGTAAGCTTCGTTTCGGCGCCTATGGTCACACTGGCTCCCGGACTTGCCGAGCCCTGGAGTAAACTAGAGTACCTGCGTGGGATGATGGGAATGCAAACTCTGTTTTGTGCGGGCCTTTCCGTACTGTGGGTTCTATGTTCTGCGCTTTTGTGCCTTTTCAAACCGGGCCTTATTTCTCTTACGTTTATCGCGGCATACACCGCGACTGTCGCTCTCTTTCAAATGCAGGATTGGCTGCGCCGCTACTACTTCTGTTCCCGTAAGGCGCACGAGGCCCTGTGGAATGACACTGTCAGCTACTTCGGACAGGTGATTGTCCTGGCGGTTCTGCTATGGCTACACCGTCTCTCTCTGAGCACCGCATATTGGTCGATCGCGTTAACCTCCGGCGTGGCCATGGGCCTGGGTCTTGTAAGGGACCGGCTGACATTTTCTATGCATGAGGTGAAAAAAGCATGGATACCATCACGGACGATGGCAAGG
>JAJZIF010000114.1 GCA_021810735.1 Acidobacteriota bacterium | reverse complement strand
CCGGTTCCCCAGCGCCTATCCGTGATCAATTGAGCAACCACAGGGTTCTGCCGCGAACCAGGCGCGGCGACAGGGCGCCACTCCGGCGGCAAGGACCCATTTGTAACCAGCAATAGAACAAATCCACAGCGGGCGGCAGATCCCTCCAGACATCGTCCCTGCCGCTTTGATCCTGAAGCGCCGGAGTGCGCAACTGCCTATGTATGCAGTGGTAATTTGCCGCGCAGGAGCGGTATCAGGTTCAAAAACCGTCCCGGAAAGAAAGCCGCCCGCGCACTTGCATCTTGCTGGGCAACAGGCGCATATTGCAGTTCTACCCGCTGCGCTCCCCAGAAGACAGCGACATCCTCCCCCCGCAATGCACCTTCCCGCTGGAGGATCCCATGCGCATGCTGATGTCCGTCAAATTCCCCATTGAACCCTTCAACACCGCCGTTCGCCAAGGAACCGTGAGCGCCACGATCAAGCGCATCCTCGATGAGTCCAAGCCTGAATCCGCATTCTTCACCTCGCACGAGGGTCATCGCGGCGGCATTCTCGTGGTCGATGTGAGCGACCCGGCTGACATTCCCCGTCTTGCCGAGCCCTGGTTTCTCCTTTTCAACGCGGAAGTCGATTTCAAAATCGCCATGACTCCGGAAGACCTCGGCCGCGCCAACCTCGCCGGCCTTGGCAAGAATTGGTCCTGACTCCTTCACGCGCTTCGCCCCTTGCCCTGCCCGAAACCGTGACCGGAGGTTGTTCCACAGCAGTGATCCGGCAACGGTCGTTCGGGCAGCCCATGGAAATCTGGCCGTGTCGCTGAAACCAACACCCGGGAGGGTCCTGAGATGCGTCTTTCATCCGTCTGCCGTTTTCTCTCCGCAGCCGCGCTTGCGGTCGCCTGCTGCGCACCGCTCGCTGCTCAACAAGCCATAACGCACTACAGCAGCATCTGCGTCAAGGTCAATCCAGGACGCGAAGCAGACTTTGCCGGGCTTCTGCATGGCAACATCCGCAAGCTCCAGCAATCGCTCGCCGATTCCGGCCTCATCACGGAGTGGCTCGCTCTGCGCGCCGAGATTCCCATGGGAAAACAAGCGCGCTGCGATTATCTCTTCGTCACCTTTTTCCCCGGCCTCCCCGCCGAACCGATGAGCGATGAAGCCTTCACCGCCGAGCTGCACAAGGCTGGCCTCGACATGACGCCCGCGCAGTTCTGGCAGCCGATCCTGGAAGACAGCTACCTCGTCTCCAATACCGTCGCCGAAGAAGTCACCCGCATCGGCGGCATCAAGGTCGGAGACTACGTCGTCGACAACTCCATGAAAATGCCCGATGTGAGCGAGTGCATCGCCACCGAGCAGAAGCTCTGGGAGCCCTTTGCCGAAGCCCGCATCAGCGCGGGCAAGCAAAGCGGATGGCGCATCTGGGTCACCACCTATCCCCGCGGATCAATGGTCAAAGACAGCGCAGGCACCGTCGACATCTATCCAACCTGGGACTCCATCTTCAACACGGGATCCGAATGGATGGACACCTGGGACAAAGTTCACCCCAATGTGAAGCCCGCCGATGCCATGGCCCAGTTCGACAAGCAATGCAGGATCACGAGGTCGATTGTCTACAAGGACGTCGACGACGTGCGGGCAGCCACGGAATAGCACCCCTCGCTCGACGGAAACGGGACAAAAGGCGCTGATCCCGTGCGGCAACAGCGCCTTTCTGTATTCACTTTTCGCGCGTGCCGGAAACCGTCGCGGCGCACACCTTGCAGGCGCTGCCTGCCCCGCGTCTCGTCACGCTTGCGGCGCGTTCCGCTTGGGCCGCCGGTTCGCCTGCAGCACCTTCTTGCGCAGCCGCAACGACTTGGGTGTTACCTCAACCATCTCATCGTCGGCGATGAACTCGATCGACTGCTCCAGGTTCAACAAACGAGGCGGCGCAAGCCGAATCGCGTCGTCTGCCGTCGACGCGCGCATGTTCGTCAGCTTCTTCTCCCGCACCACGTTCACGTCCAGGTCGTTGTCGCGCGAGTGCTCGCCGATGACCATCCCCTCGTAAACCTCCACGCCGGGCGGCACAAAAAGCACGCCGCGATCCTGGAGTCCGTCCAGCGCGTAGGCCGTGGTCGTGCCCGGGCGGTCGGCAATCAGCGCCCCCGTGGGCCGCTGCGGAATCTCGCCTTGGTACGGCATGTATCCGTCGAACAGCGAATTCATGATGATCGTGCCGCGCGTCTCGGTCAGCAGCTCGCTGCGCAGGCCGATAATCCCGCGCGACGGCACACGGAACTCCAGCCGCACGCGCCCCGATCCGTGATTGTGCATCTTCACCATTTCGCCCTTGCGGGGACCAAGACGCTCGATCACCGTGCCCACAAAATTCTCAGGAATATCGATCGTCAGGTACTCGACCGGCTCCATCGTTTTGCCTTCCACCTCGCGGGTCACAATCTCCGGCCGGCCCACCATCAGCTCGAAACCCTCGCGGCGCATCATCTCGATCAAAATCGCAAGCTGCAACTCGCCCCGCCCCAGCACCTTGAACGAATCCGGGCTGCCTGTTTCTTCCACCCGGATCGACACATTCGTCAGCAGCTCCTTGTCCAGGCGCTCGCGCAGGTTCCGCGACGTCACAAACTGGCCCTCCCGGCCCGCCATCGGCGAGTTGTTCACCATGAACTGCATCGCAATCGTCGGCTCGTCAATGACGATCAGCGGCAGCGGAGCCGGATTCTCAATGCCCGTGATCGTCTCGCCGATCGTAATGCCCTCCACGCCCGCCACGGCCACGATGTCCCCGATCTCGGTCTTCTCAATGTCCACGCGCTTCAGCCCGCTGAAGCTGAAAAGCTTCGTGATGCGGGTCTTCTGCAGCGAGCCGTCGCGCTTCGAGATGTACACCTCGTCGCCCGTCTTCAGCGTGCCGTTGAAAACGCGCGCAATCGCCAGCCGCCCCAGGTAGTCCGAGTAGTCAAGGTTGGTCACCAGCACCTGCAGCGCGCCCTCGGCGTCGCCGGTCGCCGGCGGAATCGTCTCCACAATCTGCTCGAAGAGCGGTTGCAGATCCGTACCCAGCACGGCCGCGTCGTGGCTCGCCAGGCCCAGCTTGCCGTTCGTGTAGAGCACGGGGAATTCCAGCTGGTCTTCCGTCGCGTCCAGATCGATAAACAGGTCGTAAACCTCGTTCAGCACTTCTTGCGGCCGCGCGTCCGGGCGATCGATCTTGTTCACCACCAGGATGACCGGCAGGCGCCCCGCAAGGGCCTTCGAAAGCACGTAGCGCGTCTGCGGCAGCGGACCTTCTGACGCGTCGACCAGCAGCATCACGCCGTCCACCATCTTGAGCGCACGCTCCACTTCACCGCCAAAATCGGCGTGGCCCGGCGTGTCGACAATATTGATCTTCCCGCCGTGGTATTCAATGGCCGTGTTCTTGGCCAGGATCGTGATGCCCCGCTCGCGCTCCAGTTCGTTCGAGTCCATGACCCGCTCGGCAACGGCTTCATTGGCGCGGAAAGTACCGGCCTGGCGGAGCATGGCGTCGACCAGCGTGGTCTTCCCGTGGTCGACATGGGCGATGATGGCGATGTTGCGAATCGTGCTCACAGGCACAGCTTCCCTTCGTGGTTGCAGTTGCTTCTTTGGATGTCTCTGAAATTGCGCCAGCGGCGCCGGCACTGTGCCGAAACTTCAGGTGGGATTACCTATTAGTTTACCAATTTGTGATCTTCGCTCGAATACGAAGCCAAGAATGAGCAGAAATCACGCTCAAAAAAATCGCCGGAACGGGACCCTCCGCTCCGGCCGCAAAACTCCGTAATCACAAGCTCGTGTACACGCCCTCCCGGGCTATCGCCGCCTCACACCCGCGGCGTCCGCAGCGGCGCACCGCCCGGTGAAATGCCTCGCCCGACTGCGACTCCGGTAGACGCCTGCGCCACGCTCTGCCGCGCACCCAGCGACGCGCTCAGGCTGCGCATTCCCGTCCCGTGCTGTATCCCCTGCTGGTGCATCGTCACAATAATTACCACCGCTGGCGTCTTCCCGGCGCACTGGTATGCGTGCGGCGTGCTCGCATCAAAGTAGACGCTGTCGCCCGCCGCGAGCACCTGCGTCCGCTCGCCATGCTTGATTTCCAGTTCCCCTTCCACCACATACAGGAACTCGAACCCCGGATGGACGTGAGCACGAACTTCGGTCCCTTTTTTTAATGGAATGAATTCGGCATAGTAAGGATCGAGCGTCCGGTCCGGCACCATGTAGCCGAGACTCTCAAAATAGTAGGTGGGGTCGTCGACGCCGGTCTGCGGCAAACGAACCCGCTCCTTCTTCCTATGCACGCGGAACAGGGTATGTGGCTCGGTTTCGAAAAAGTACGAGAGGTCCTTGCTGAACACCATGGCGATGCGCGCCAGGTTGCGCAGTGTCGGCACCACCCGGCCCGTCTCCAGTTGCGACAGAAAACTCGCCGAAAGGCCCGTGTGCCGGCCAAGCTCCACCAGCCCCATCGATTTCTTCAGGCGAAGGCGCTTGATGCGTTCGCCGATGCGCTTTTCCGCAATAAAGGCTTCGGCGGTTTCAGGGTCGATCTCAACGGCTGCGGCTTCCTCCCTTACGGCGGCAGGATCTTTCACGGCAGTTTTCATCGTGGATGCTTCTCCTCGAAGGCTCATATCGTTATTCTCTCGCTTCAAAAACTTTTGATGAGATTAAATCTCGCAATTTTCCCGAACGTTTTAGTACGCCGGAAGATCTCCGAAAGGATGTCGACACCATGAAAAATCATGTGCTTTTGAGCGGAGCCTCCGGGCTCATCGGCACGGCCCTGCGCCAGCAACTCACCGCCGCGGGCTGGGAATCTCGCCAACTCGTCCGCCACAAGCCCCAAAATCCGGGCGAGGTCCAATGGAATCCCGGCCAGGGGGCCGGCCCGGACGCGGCTGCGCTCGGAAACCCCGCCGTCGCCATTCACCTTTCCGGCGCCGGCATTGCCGACAAACGCTGGACCGAGGCCCGCAAGCAGCTCATCGTCGACAGCCGCATCCAGAGCACCCGCGCCCTGGTGACCGCTCTCTGCGCCCTCGACCCCAAACCCCGGCTGCTCATATGTGCCTCTGCCATCGGCATTTATGGAGACCGCGGCGACGAAGTCCTCGACGAAACCTCCACCCATGGAACCGGCTTTCTGCCCCACACCTGCGAGCAATGGGAGGCCGCCGCCGCCGAGGCGGCAAACTCCGGAATCCGCGTCGTCTCGGCGCGCTTTGGAGTGGTCCTCGCAAAGCAGGGCGGAGCGCTGGCGAAAATGCTGCCGCTCTTCCGGCTCGGCCTTGGAGGCCCGCTGGGCAGCGGCCGCCAGTGGATGAGCTGGATCAGCGCGCGGGATACCGCCCGGGCGCTGGCCTTTCTGGCCGATCCAGCCCAGGCCGAAGGCCCCGCGGTCGAAGCGGTCAACGTCGTGGCCCCCGACCCGGTAACCAATGCCGAGTTCACCCGCGCCCTGGGCCGGGCGCTCCATCGGCCTGCATTCTTGCCGGCTCCGGCCTTTGCACTCCGGCTCGCCTTCGGCGAAATGGCCGACGCCGCCCTGCTCGCCTCCGCTCGCGTCCTTCCCCGCCGGCTCCAGCAAATGGGCTTCCGCTTCGAGGACGCCACCCTCGCCGGCGCCCTCCGTTCGGCCATCGCGCATTCAGAAAACCCGTAGGCCGGCGAAACGCTGCCCACTCCGCACTGCCGCCAGCGATTTCCGGCCATGGCCGCCCATCCTTGCACTGCGGCATTTCCGAAAATGCTTTAGCCTCTAGATGATGACGGCCGGGGTCTCGCGCAGGGTTGCGGCAATGGGATTGGGTCTGGCGCTGGCGGCGCTCGTGAGCGGCTGCGCGCTCGAGGCTGCGCCCATGCCCCCAAGCCTGCACATCCCTGTTCCCGTCACCAACCTCACGGCCAGGCGCGCGGGCAACGCCGTCACACTCGCCTGGACCATGCCCGAGCGCGCCACCGATAAGGTCGCGCTCAAGGGCCGTCAGCGGGTCGAGATTTGCCGTCTTCCGCAACCCTCCGGCGCCCCAAATTCCAAACCCAGCCAGGCTCCCTGCCAGCCGGCGGGAAACATCATGATTCTGCCCGGCGTGGCCGGCAGGTTTGTGGATACCCTCCCGCCCGAGCTCGACACCGGCGCGCCTCGGCTGCTCACTTACGCCGTCCGCGTCTATGGCCCCTACAAGCGCCTCGCCGGATACTCCAACCGCGCCACCGTGATCGCAGGCGCCGCTCCGCCGCCCGTAGGCGACGTCACCGCCCAGACCCGTCCCGACGGAATCGTCCTCCACTGGCAGCCGCAGCCGCCCGAGCACGGCATGCAGATGCGCATGGTCCGCACCCTCGTCGAGCCAAAGCTCGCCCCGCACGCAAAACCGCCTCAGCCCAATCCAATGCTGGGCGCGGGGCCGGTCCAGCGCCAGGTCCTTGAAGTCAGCCTCGCCGCGCACGACCCCGGACAGGCTCTCGATCGCGACGCCACCCTCGACCACACCTATACTTACGTCCTCCAGCGCGTCATCCAGCTCAAGGTCGACGGCGCCAGCGCCGAACTCGCCGGCGCAAAAAGCCCCGCCGTCACCGTGGACGCCAAGGACGTTTTCCCGCCCTCCGTCCCGCAGGGCCTCGTCGCCGTTGCTGACGCCCAGGCCCGCTCCATCGATCTCTCCTGGGAGCCAAGCCCCCAGCCGGACACCGCCGGCTACATCGTCTATCGCCGCGCCGCCACCGGCGCATGGCGGCGCATCTCACCCGCAAACCAGCTCGTCACCGCCCCGGCCTGGAACGACACCACCGTCCTGCCCGGCGTGCACTACCAATATTCCGTCTCCGCCGTCGACCGCGACGGCAACCAAAGCGCGCGCTCCGCGTCTGTACAGGAGGAACTCCCCCGGCAACAGTAATTCCGCTCGCAGCCGGGCGCAGCCTCCGGAAAGAAAATGAAAGGGTAGATACAAATCATGCGTTATTGCCGGTTCATGACCGAGTTTGGGCCGCAGTACGGGGCCGTCGAATATCGCCCGGGCAATCCATCCGGTGGCTGGTGGATCGAGCGCCTGCTCCCGCCCTTTGACGAAGACAAGTGCGTCGCCCCCTATGAAGGCAAGTTTTCCCCGCTGCCACTCGACCAGGCCCAGTTGCTCCCGCCGGTCGTCCCCTCCAAAATCGTCTGTATCGGCCGCAACTACGGCGCGCACGCCGCCGAACTCGGCAACGATGTCCCCAAAGAGCCGCTGCTCTTTCTCAAGGCGCCCTCCTCGCTGCTCGCCCCCGGCGCAACCATCCTGCTGCCCACGCAATCCCAGCGCGTCGACTTCGAAGGCGAACTCGCCGTCGTCATCGGCAAACGCGCCTCTAAAATCGGCCCCGCCGAAGACGTCCGCCCCTACATCCGCGGCTACACCATCGTCAACGACGTCACCGCCCGCGACCTCCAGAAGTCCGACGGACAGTGGTCCCGCGCCAAGGGATTCGACACCTTCTGCCCCACCGGCCCCGTCGTCACTGACGACCTCGACCCCGTCGCCGGAATCGCCGTCGTCACCCGCCTCAACGGCGAAATCCATCAGGAAGGCAGCACCCGCGACCTCATCTTCCCCATCGACACCCTCCTTCGCCACATCTCCGCCGCCATGACCCTCATGCCCGGCGACCTCATCCCCACCGGCACGCCCTCCGGCGTCGGACCCATGCATGCCGGTGATGTCGTTGAGGTTACCGTCGAAGGCATCGGCTCGCTCCGCAATCCGGTCGCCCAGGGATGATGCGCGCATCTAATAATGTTGGGGATCTCTCACAACCGTAACCGGATCGCGCTGGGCCTTCCCTGCGCGGAGCTCCCCGCGATCTCGTTACAATAAACACATAGGTTCAGGAGGAAGCATGGGACAGAGTGAGCTCGCTCAGCTACGCAAAATGACCACCGTCGTCGCCGACACCGGAGACATCGAAGCCATCGAAAAGGTGAAGCCGCAGGACGCGACCACCAATCCGTCGCTCATCACCGCCGCCGCGCAGATGCCCGCCTACCAGAAGATCGTCGACGACACCCTGCTCGACGCCAAAAAGCAGCTCGGCAACGCCGCCACCCACAAGGACGTCGCCAAACTCGCCTTTGAAAACCTCGCCGTCGCCTTCGGCAAAAAGATCCTCGCCATCATTCCCGGCCGCGTCTCCACCGAGGTCGACGCGCGTCTCTCCTACGACACCGAGGCCACCATGAAGCAGGCCCGCTCCATCATCCAGAAGTACGCCGACGCGGGCATCTCCAGGGAGCGCATCCTCATCAAGATCGCCTCCACCTGGGAAGGCATCCGCGCCGCCGAGCAGCTCGAAAAGGAAGGCATCCACTGCAACCTCACCCTCCTCTTCGGTCTCC
Source organism: Acidobacteriota bacterium (assembly GCA_021810735.1). The sequence goes on along the minus strand of JAJZIF010000114.1, from coordinate 790 downwards.
ATCAGGCCATTGCCTGCGCCGACGCCGGCGTCACCCTCATCTCGCCCTTCGTCGGCCGCATCCTCGACTGGTACAAGAAGAACACCGGCAAGGACTACACCGGCGCCGACGACCCCGGCGTCCAGAGCGTCACCCGCATTTACAACTACTTCAAGAAATTCGGCTACAAGACCGTCGTCATGGGTGCCAGCTTCCGCAACATCGGCGAAATTGAACAGCTCGCCGGCTGCGACCTGCTCACCATCTCGCCCAAGCTCCTCGAGGAGCTCGAAGCCAAGCCCGCCGAACTGCCCCGCAAGCTCGACCCCGAAGCCGCAAAAGGCATGCAGATCGAGCGCCTCCACATCGACAAGGCCACCTTCGACAAGATGCACGCCGAAGACAAGATGGCCAACGACAAGCTCAGCGAAGGCATCAAGGGCTTCAGCGACGCTCTCGAAAACCTCGAACAGATGCTCGCCAAGCGCCTCGAAGAACTCAGCGCCGAACCCGTCGCCGCCAACTAACTCCCATCCCTCACACAACAAACGGCCAGCCCCCGCGGCTGGCCTTGTTGCGTGCGCGAAACCCTGACGCAAGGCTCACCCACGAACCCTCGTCGTGCCTGCACAACTCTCGCCCCCACATTGTCATCCTGAGCGAAGCAATCTCACCTCCCATGCATCTTCTACCTTCCTCTATCCCGCGAACTCAACGTCGATCATATTCAAGGCATCAACGCGGGCTATGTAAAACGGTCGGCGACGATTGACCCAGAGCGCTCTGAAGATTGCTTCCCGGCGTCCCCTCT
>JAJZIF010000113.1 GCA_021810735.1 Acidobacteriota bacterium | reverse complement strand
ATGGGACGAAAATTCCCGTCCAGGTTCGACCGTCGGAGAGTATGACCACGTTCTATACCCGCCTGGCCGCATGGGTCGATCTGCCCCCCTTCGGGTATCGTGTTTTCTCCGAAGAGTTCGATGCGCCGCCGCCAGCTCCCACCTATGGCTCATCGGCTACGGTTTCGGACAATGCCTTTGGCATTTCTTCCCTCAAGGCTTCCAATGGAATCGAACTGCTGGCGTCGCAGATTGGCCTGGTCGCCATTGCCGATCCCAGCGATACCTGGTCGCATGGAGTGGATCAGTTCCGCAACGAGATCGGTCGACCGACCCTCATCTCCTCGAAGGTGGTGGAGGACGGCCCGGTGCTCCGAACCACGCGCCAGAGGCTGCGCTGGCAGCAGTCGGAGATTGCCGTCGATGTCACGACGTTTCCTCAGTCGGACATCGTCAAGCTGCACTTTGTCATCGACTGGCGCCAGCATGAGCAGATTCTGAAACTGGAGATTCCCACGGCGTTCCCCGATCCAAAACTCTTCGCCATGGTTGCCGGGGCGGTTGCGGAGCGGGCCACGAATGGCAATGAAGAACCGTATCAGGACTGGGTGGCCGTACAAGGCACACTGCAGGGAAACAATTATACTGTGGCGCTGCTGAACAACTGCACCTATAGCTACGACTGCCTGAACGGCCTGTTGCGCACCATCCTGATTCGCTCGGCACCGTACGCGCGACACAACCCTTCTCCCCTGTCCGACAGCCTCGACGCATGGCAAGACCAGGGGCGGCAGGAGAGAATCTTCTGGCTGGTCGGACGGCCGGGCAACTATGCGGAGCAGAACCTCGACCGGCTTGCCGAGGAGTTACAGTCGCCCGCCGAATATGTCATGGATTCCAGGCACAGCGGAAAAAAAGGCTGGGAGGACTCTTTCCTGGAGATCACCCCGAGCAACGTTTCTGTCCTCGCCATCAAGCAGGCGGAAAATTCTTCCGATGCGATGATCATCCGGGTGCAGGAGCGTTCCGGGAAACACACCACGGCTCGCCTGCAATCTTCGCTTCTCCATCTCGACAGCACCATCGCTCTGGACCCATGGGAACTGAAAACCCTGCGCATCGAAACCGCCAACGGCCCGCACGCGCAAGTCAAATCCGTCTCCACTCTCGAAACGTAGGCGAGAAGATCGATTCTCTCAACACTTGAACTCACGACGTTTGTACCGTGCGTGTGTTGTATTTGATCGACAAATCGATACATATACTTTCGGACAACGAATGAGGAGCTGAGTGATATGAGGCGTCGAAGGTTTCTGAAGCTTGCAACTGCGGCCGCAGTCACGCCCCCCTGGGCGCTGGCACAAAATGCCGGCCTCATCGATGTAAGGAGTTCCGCAGTTGTTCTCAGTTCTTTCGCGACTGCTCGTGAATCGAAAGCAGCCCAGGTGCTTGTCGAAGAGGCTGCGAAGCGCTGCGGGATTAGCTGGCGGGTGGGAAGCGCCAGGGAAGTCGGTGCGCGCGTCACGATGTATCTAGCCACGCGGCAATCTGCCAACAAGCTGCCGCGACGCGACATGGTTTCGAATGCGATGCTCGCCGCACTGCAGGCGGACGGTTTTCTTCTGCGCCACGGCCAGGACAATGACGGGGAATGGATCGCAGTGTTTGGCGCCGATGAGCGTGGACTTTTGTTCGGAGTGGGCAAGCTGCTTCGCCTAATCGACTTCGGCAGGCAGCAGGCCAGCGTTACTGCCAGCCAGTTGAGTCTCACAAGTCATCCGGAATATAAGTTGCGCGGGCAGCAGCTTGGGTATCGCCCGAAAACGAATGCCTACGATGCGTGGTCGATCGAAATATGGGACCAGTACATTCGCGAGTTGGCCATCTATGGGAACAATGCCATCGAACTGATTCCCCCGCGCTCGGACGATCTTCCCGATAGCCCGCACTTTCCTCTTCCCCCCGCCCAGATGATGGTGGAGATGTCGCGCATCGCCGACAGTTATGGATTGGATGTATGGATCTGGTATCCGGCGATGGATCGCGATTATGACAATCCTGTGACGGTGGAGAATGCTGTCAAGGAGTGGGGTCGCATCTTTGCCATGCTGCCGCGCGTCGATGCCGTGTTTGTTCCGGGAGGCGATCCGGGCCACACCGAACCGAAATATCTGCTGGCATTGCTGGAGAAGCAGAAGAAAAACCTGCGCCAGTATCATCCGCAAGGGCAGATGTGGGTCTCGCCGCAGGGCTTCAGCGCCGACTGGATGCAGGAGTTTTTCGGAATTCTGCGACAGGAGAACACCAAGCAGTGGTTGGACGGAGTTGTCTTCGGCCCGCAGTCTCGGCTCACGATCACGGAAATGCGCCGGGCAGTGCCGCAAAACTATCCGATCCGCTGCTATCCCGACATCACGCACAGTATTGAATGCCAGTATCCTGTGCCGGACTGGGATGTGGCCTACGCATTGACGGAAGGCCGCGAAGCAATCAACCCACGCCCGCGCGGCGAGGCGAATATCCTGCGGAGCATTCTGCCGGGAACGGTCGGCTTCATTACCTATTCCGAAGGTTGCAACGACGATGTCAATAAATTTGTCTGGAGTGCGCTCGCCTGGGATTCCCGGCAGACGGTCATCGATGCGCTCCGCGATTTTGCACATTACTTTATCGGAACCCAGGAAGCCGAGGGCTTCGCGCAAGGTCTGATGCATCTGGAGTCGAACTGGCAAGGACCGCTTGCGACCAACGCCGGTGTCGAGGTTACCCTCGAAAGCTTCCAGGATATGGAGCAGAGCTGCTCCCCGGCCGTCATGGAGAACTGGAGATTTCAGCAGGCGCTCTATCGCGCCTATTTCGACGCTTTCGTGCGGCGTCGCCTGCTGGACGAGACGGCGCATGTCGAACAGGCACGCGATCAGCTGGCAACGATGCTGGGCATCGGCTGGGGCGCCGTGCCACTGGGCATTGGAGATCCGCCCGCCGCTTTGCCTCCCAATGGCCGCATCCCGGATCCGCTGCTTGCCAGGGCGCAGGCCATCCTGGAAGAAACGATTACTCAGCCGGTTGCGGGCGAACTGCGGACGCGAGTCATGGAACTGGCAGCGGCCTTATTTCAGAGTATCCGCATGCAGCTTGCCGTTGAGCGCTACCAGGGGGAGGCGGTGGAACGCGCCGCGAACTTGGACACGCTGGATGCGCCGGTCAGCAACACGATGTGGATGCGGCGGCAAATCCTGGACATCCGCAAAACGACCGATTCGATGGCGCAGATCGCCGCGATTCGGTCGCTGCTGTTTCGCACCGATCCCGGTCCGGGCGGTTTCTACGACCAGCTAGGGAATGTTTCGAGCCGTCCGCATTTGCTGCTGGGACCAGGAAGCGCGCAAGATCCAGAACTACGCAATTCGCCTTTCATCGGCTTCAGATATCCGGACTCATTCCAGGAGAAGGCTCCCATCGCCTGGAAATGTTGGGCAGAATCCCTGTTCGACGCGCCGCTTATCCTGCACTATGCAAATCTGGACCCCAAGACGCCCTATCGTTTACGAGTGGTGCACTCGGGCGACGCGCCGCACATGAAAATGCGTCTCATGGCCAATGATACGATCGAGATTCACCCGTACATGCTGCGCGCATGGCCGCCCGCGCCGCAAGAATTTCCCATTCCTCCCGCAGCCACGGCCAGCGGGGAACTGAAGCTGTCTTGGACGCGCGAGCCAGGCCTGGGAGGCAACGGACGCGGTTGCCAGGTGGCTGAAGTCTGGCTGATCCTAACCCCTACAACGGAGCATTCATGATGGCAATTGCCGACAACACCCCGAACAATATGCAGCCGAAAGATTGGAAAGGCAATCGCCTTCGGGCTCGGCTCGAAGCTGGCGACTATGTCCTTGGATTGACCATCACCAGCAGCAATCTAGAGACTGCGGTGCTGGGCGCGAAGCTCGGCTTCCACTTCTTATGGGTGGAAATGGAGCACTCCCCGGTATCGCTCGAAACCTTGCGGGGTATTGTGCTGGCTACGCAAGGGCTCGAAGCAGCCGTGATTGCCCGCGTGCCTGTAGTGGCGCTGTGGACGGCCAAACGTGTCCTCGACCAAGGCATCAGGGGAGTCATCTTCCCCTTTGTTTCCGACCCAGAACTAGCACAGACCGCCGGAAAGGCCTGTCGCTATCCACCCGCAGGGCTGCGAGGATCTGGCGCAGGCCTAGCCACCTCGACATGGTTCGAGCCCGGAGACTACTACGATTCCTCCGATGCCCACGTGTTGACCGTGTGCGTGATTGAGGAAGAGCGGGCGCTGGCCCATATCGATGCCATTGCCACCACTCCAGGGGTCGATGTCCTCTTTATTGGCACCAGCGACCTGTCCTTTTCGCTGGGATTGCGCGGCCGGCAGAATGAGCCCAAGCTGCAGCAGGCGATTGAAACTATCAAGACAGCCGCGCAACGGCATAAGAAATTTCTCGGACGACCGGCCCGAAGCGCGGACGAAGTCCTTCGTTTTCACAAGGAGGGTTTTCAGTTCTTTCAGTCCGTAACCGAGCTAGGACTGATGCGGCTGGGCGCCAGAGAAATTCTCCAGCCGCTCGGTATCGATCTTTCGCAGGGCAATAAGAAAGCCCTGTACTGACCTAATCGCCGGCGTCGCTCGGGAACTGTTCAACGGCCAGACGCGCGATACGTATCCTATCGAGGCGTGCAATCTCGACCGCAGCCTGGGGATCGATCACGTCGAGCCGGACGCGCGTGACACCCCGGTTCCGCATTCCCAGCATATGGGCAGCTTCCGAGGAGAGATCGGCAATCCTCGTATCGGGAACAGGTCCGCGGTCATTGACCCGCACCACGATCCATTTGCGGGTGTGAAGATTCGTCACCTTGACCCAAGTCCCAAGCGGCAGGAACCTGTGGGCGCAGGTCAGGTCGTGCATGTTGAACGTTTCTCCATTGGCCGTTTCTTTTCCCTGAAATTGCGAGCCATACCACGATGCCAAACCGATCTGGTGCCAATCGTGGGGCTTTTTGGGCGTTGCGTGCGCGGAGAATGTTCCCGCCAACGCAGAAGCTCTGCCGGCTGGCGTCGACTCCGAAACCACGGAAGTCGTGGGTCGCTTGGCATGGACGCTATGCAAGCTGAGGGTGATGCCGATGGACAAGCCCACCGCAATCGATAGGATGCGGCGAACCGACGATGGGGGATGGACATTCAATATTGTATTTTCGCTAAGGATTCTCATAGTTGGAAACATCTCCAAGTTTACCTGCGTTTAGTAGCTAAGTCAAAGAAATAAATAGACTTACGCAAGAATTTGCTTGCAATTTCGTCTCCTTTGTGATACCCCTGAATTGCACCGGAGCGCCCATAGACGCTTCTTCTTTCCCTACAGGTGATTCTTGTTTCCTCCATCCAGCCCGCTTTCTTCGCAGGAATGCTCAGAGGTTGAAGCGACAGAGCGACCCTTGGCGTCCAGTCCGGGTTTAAATTCTTCCCCATCCGCGCCTCCCATCGTTCTTTCCATCGCAGGCTACGACCCGTCGGCCGGTGCGGGGGTTCTGGCCGACTTAAAAACGTTTGCCGCCGTTGGGGTATACGGCATGGCCTGTATCACTGCGCTGACCGTTCAGTCCACGCAAGGTGTTCGCCGGGTTGTTGGGGGGGACACTGGCATCGTCATTGAGACGCTCGATTGTCTGGCCGAGGATGCCTGCTTCAGCTCAATCAAAGTAGGAATGCTCGGGCACGTCACTATCGCTCAGGCCGTTGCCGGCTGGCTTGGCCAGCGGCAAGGGATTCCAGTTGTGCTTGATCCTATCATTGAATCCAGCTCTGGCAAAGACTTACTGGGCATCGGCGGCTTGGATATTCTTCGGGACGCGTGGCTGCCGCGAGCTGATTGGATCACCCCCAACTTGTCGGAGCTCGCAGCCCTCACAGGGTCGACCGTACCCACTACCGGCCCGGAAACCGAAGATTCTGCCCGCTTGCTGCAGCAGATGGCCATGCAACGGGGAAATTCTGGATTGAAGATTGTGGTCACTGGCGGTCATGCGGAGATCCCGAATGATCTGCTACTGATGGCGAATGAGTGCTTGTGGTATCCCGGCGAGCGTATCCACACGACCTCAACGCACGGCACCGGATGTGCATTCTCTTCCGCACTGGCAGCCAGAATTGCTCTCGGGGATGATGCTTTGGCCGCCGTGAAGGCTACCAAAGAGTACGTTACTGGCGCTCTTCGACACGCCTATCCGCTTGGACAGGGAAGAGGGCCCCTAAATCATTTCTGGCAAAGCACTTCCATCTAGATGAGCTGGATTGCACCTTGCTGGTCTCTTCATTGATAAAATCCACAAAGTTGCCTATCTGCTGAGAACCATTTTATTACCTTAGTGACTCTTAAGAGTAACTGGGCAAATGTGACTTTACCGTGTATCCTGAAGCTGAATTCACAGAAACGACTTGTAGAGCGGGCACTGTCGGCTCTGAGAAATTCAGGTTGGAGTCCGTCCCCGTGGATGAATCGGTCCAGAAGAACGCGCACTCTGGTTCATTGACAGAGCTCCGGAATTCGGTTCGTTTTCCTGTGCGGATGAAGGTCAGGATTCAAACGGATAAGGGTGAAGAGGACGCGGAGACCATCAATGTTTCCGCCAGCGGTTTGCTATTCGCATTTTCCCGCATATTGGAGGCGGGCAGTGCCATTGAAGTTGAAATGATCATGCCTTCGGCTGCTCTGGGAACACCCGACGATGTACGCGTACATTGCTGTGGACGGGTGATTCGTTCCTTCAGAAGAGGCCCGGCACGGGTGGAAGTTGCCACTATAATCGATAGCTACGAAATGCTTTCCTGAGGCACGTATGCCTGGTTTTTCTGCCGACGCTAACAAGAAAAAACCGAATTCGCTTTTTGGCTCCGAGCCAAACTCAGAATCCAAGCCCGCTACGGGTCCGGAGCAGAGCTCGCCTGGAGTTCCCGACGAGTCCACTGGGATCCGTATCATTTTGGCGGACTCCCAAGCCATCTACCGCGTGGGAATCCGCAAGATTTTCGCAGTCGAAGATGATATGCGCGTCGTGGCGCAGGCGGAGAACTATCCCGGCCTGCTGGCTGCGCTGGAACGCTTTCCCTCTGATATTGTTTTGCTGGACGGAGGCATGATTTCCGGTCAGGCGGAAGCGATTCCGGATTTGCTGCGTCGCGCCCCCAACGCGAAGCTGGTCGTCCAGGTCAGCGAGAACAGCGAGGGCTTTATCGTCGATCTCTACCGTCGCGGCGTTCGCGGCGTCATCTCGCGTTCCATCTCGCCCGACCTGCTGATTCGCTGCGTCCGCAAGATCGCCGAAGGCGAGACATGGATCGACAATCAGTCGGTCAGCTGGGTCATCGATGCCTACCGGGCGGAGGCCAGCACGTTAACCAATCCACGACTGCAGCCGCGTCTTTCCCCCAAGGAGCTTTCCATCATCGGCTGCGTGACTCAGGGAATGCGCAACAAGGAAATCGCGTACAAAATCGGCACAACGGAACAGGTGGTGAAAAACTACCTGCGCAAGATTTACGACAAGCTTGGGGTCTCGGATCGACTGGAATTGGCGCTTTATTGCCTGCACCATCAGCTATTGAAACAGCCGGCCGCCAACCCGGCTCCGGGCAAAGCCACGGTCCAGGAGATCAACATCGGCCGCATTCGTCCTTGAACTGGAGCAGGGAACCCCTCACGATACCGCCGTAAGCGAGAGCGAATGGCACTAGGCTGAGGATGTGGGTCTTGATCGTGCTCGTTCCAATAAACCAATCATCTTTCCCAGTTCGTCCTCGGAAAGATGATCTAGTAGCGCATGCACGGTGCTCGTGACCACTGGGTCAAGTTCCTTCAGCCGCTCCAATCCAGAAGCAGTAATCTTCGTCATCACCACGCGGCGATCTTTCGCGCCGCGTTCCCTCCGCACCAACCCTTGCCGCTCCAGGCGTCCCAGCAGCCGTGTGATGTCGGGGTCCTGGCTGATCAGCCGTTCCCCTATCTCCGCGCAGGATAGGCCCTGCTTTCCAGCCCCGCGCAATATCCGCAGGGAATTGTATTGCGTCTCGGTAATTCCATAGGGCTTCAATTGCATGTGCAGCAAATGTTGCATCTGGTCCGCTGTGCGCACGATGTTCAGGAATGCCTCCGCATGAATACTGGCGAAGGATTTCGTCTGGCGGATTTCTTTTTGCAACTGGCCTGGAGATGCCTGGCCGCCGGCTGTAGTGCGTGTTCCCTGACTGGCTGCGCGCGTTCGCGATTGCTTCGGCGCAATCATCGGGAGCTTTTCTGACTGACTATTGCGGGCGCTCACTATGCTTGTTATAACAGATGAAATTCGAGGAAACTATACACAACGACATAAATAATTGCGCATGATTCAGTCCGAATACACGCGATAAATCGCAACTTTATCTGCTATTTATGCGCATTTAATTATGACGCTGCGTATAGTTGCGGACGGAATGGTTCGGCGTCACATTGCTGCCAACCAGCGGCACCGTCAGTCGGTGGCAAGATTCAACTGGTGTCGCACGTCCGCGCCGTGAACCCAAAAGATGACATCTTCCGCAATATTGGTAGCGTGGTCGCCGATCCGCTCCAGGTTGCGCGAAATAATAATCGTGTTCAGCGCCTGCTCTGTCCATTCCGGATGCTGCTGGATGGCGAGTATCATCGCCTGGTGGACGTCACGGTTCATCTGATCGACGTCATCGTCCATGGCGAGAACAGACGTTGCCATGGCCACATCTCCGTCCAGCAGGGCCTGCAGCGCGAAGCGGATCATGCGCTCCGTCAGTTCGCCCATCTGGTGCATATCCACGGACAGATCCGCGTGGGGCATTTGCAGCAGCTCCGCGGCCCGCTCGGCGATGTTGACCGACTGATCGCCGATCCGCTCCAGATCGCCATTGATTTTAATCACGGCCAGCAAGAAGCGCAGGTCAATGGCCATGGGCTGCTCCATCGCCATCAGGTCGTACGCCATCTCATCGACGGAACGCTCCGTGGCATTGATGGCCGTTTCATTTTCCAGTACGTGATGTAACAGGACAAGATCGGCCTTCAGATAGCCGTCCATGGCGCAATCCATGGTCTGCTGCGCCAGCGCGGCCATGGCCAGTAATTTGTCTTTCAATTGCGCAAGTTGCTGCTGGTAATGGATGCGCGGCACGCAGTTCCTCCCCTGCCCGTGAAGAATATGCAGAATT
>JAJZIF010000112.1 GCA_021810735.1 Acidobacteriota bacterium | reverse complement strand
CCGAGACTGGGCGCGAGGCCGCAAATAAGAGAACTGACGGTGAAGATGACGATGCAGGCCATAAAGAACCGCTTGCGTCCGAAGAGGCTTACCAGCCATCCGCTGATGGGCAGAACGATGGCGTTCGACACCAGATACGAAGTCAGTACCCATGTGCTCTGGTCCTGGCTGGCGCCCAGATTCCCCGCTATGTGTGGTAGGGCCACGTTGGCGATGCTGGTGTCGAGCACTTCCATGAATGCCGCCAGTGAAACCACAAAGGCGATTAACCACGGGTTCGCTTTCGGCTTCCAGTCATGGTCTTGCTGCGTCAATGTTCCGGTTGCGGCGCTCATTCCGTCCTTTTTCTGTTCGGCATGATCGGTGCAAGTGCGGGGAAACCAAGATTGCGGCTGTCTTCACCGGCGCAGATGAGAAGCTGCCACTTGAACCCCGATATTTCAAAGAGCGAGAATCATGGTCCCGATTGCGAATTGTCGAGATCCGGGCTGCCCGTATCGAGATGGAATGGCTTTATGTACGGCTCCACTGGATAGCCCTTCTTTTTCCAGCCATCCAACCCACCTTTGAGGAGTTTGATCCGCGTGAGATGCAGGGCGAGGGCACGATGCAAGATGCGGAGGCTGGTTTTATTGCTTGGGCTGGTACAGTAAACGATCGAGTCCTTCTCCTGAGGAATGAGGGATGGATTCTCCAGTACTTCTTTGGGCGAAATTCTTTTCGCTCCAGGAATGATCTCCGAATCGGCCAACAGGTCGAGAGGCTGGCGAACGTCGAAGAGCAGCACCTCCGGATTGGAGACCAAAAGTGCATGGAGGGCCTCCGGTGTAATGGTGTGCTGCTCGATGACATGCCGGTCTCTGGTGCGCCGGGCCCCAACTACGATCAGCAGGGACAGCATGGCAATAAAAATGGCAATCGAAACCACTATCATTCTCCGTTCCTCCTGATCGGCATGCTGCAAGCAGCAGATTCCCGGCACGCGTGTGAGGATTCATTTCCCCAACGTAGCGCCAGCACTTCATCCGTTCGCGGCTTCGGTGACCGGCAACATTTTCCGTTCAATGATCCCCAACCGCTCGTAGATAGGCCGCATGTCGCGCCGGATTGTCTTCAACTGGCTCCAGAACCATGCGCTCCCGGCGATGCAGCCCACTCCGCTGAGCACCACGGTGCGCGGCGCGCCGATCCAGTGCGCCAGCACACCTGCCAGAAGGCTGCCGAAAGGGGCCATCCCGACAAAGGCGACGGTGTAATAGCTCATCACCCGGCCTCGCATCTTCTCGTCGACCAGTGTCTGGATGACCGTGTTGCTCGCCGTCAGCCCCTGCATCATGCCGTAGCCAATAACCAGCATCAGGACCATCGAGAGCCACATTGCCTTCGAGAATCCGAATCCGATCAGCCCTATGCCGAAGATTGCCGCCGAGACCGGTATAACCTTGCTCAGTCCGCGGAGCGAGCGACGCACCACCAGCGACAGAGCGGAAACCAGCGAGCCGACCCCGGTAGCTCCCATCAAAAGTCCAAGCGTATGCGGACCGCCGTGGAGTACCTGCACCGCAAAGATCGGCATCAGCACCAGGAACGGCCACCCCATCAGGCTGACCACGGCGAACAACAGCAAAATGCTGCGAATCGGCACAAATGCCGATACATACGTCCAGCCCTCGCGAAGCTGCTCGGCCATGGAAGTGACGGCGTGCTTCCGTTGGATTGCCGTTACGCGCATTAGCAGCAAGGAAAGGATCACCGCGATATAGCTGATGCCGTCGATGAGAAAGCAATATCCTTCACTGCTGGCCGCGATAATAACACCGGCCAGAGAAGGGCCGATCAAACGGGCCAGGTTCACCATCGACGAATTGATGGCAATGGCGTTGGAGAGGTCGGCGCGATCCTCTACCATCTGCACCATGAAAGTCTGCCGCCCTGGCATGTCAAAGGCATTGATCACTCCCTGAAAAGCGCTGAGCCAAAGGACCTCCTCGATACTCACGCGGTTCGAGAGCGTCAGCCATGCCAACAGGAGCGACTGGACCATGGCCAGCGTCTGAGTACAGACCAGCACCTGCCGCCGGTCCAGCCGATCGACGAGCACGCCTGCAAACGGCGCCAGCAGAAATGTCGGAATCTGTCCGGCAAAGCTCACCGTTCCCAGCAGCAGTGAGGACTTGGTCAGTCGGTAGACAAGCCAGGAGGTTGCGATCCGCGTCATCCAGGTGCCTACCAGCGAAATACTTTGCCCCCCGAAGAACAACCGGAAATTCCGGTGATGCATGGCCCTCCAGGCATGGGAAAGATCGGGCCTTCGGTCCGCGGGTGCTTCCGGCGTCGTTGTTGGCTTTTCTTGGGGGTCGGACATACGCAAATTCAGGACCGGATTTCTTCTTAATTGAATGTCGTTCTGCTCAGAACGATGCTGCTCTCAAATCGAACGCGACGCTGCAAGCGTCGCGTTTCTGCAGAAATTTGCAACCGGCTAGAACAGATGCTGCTTTAGAAATTCCAAGGAGCGTGCGCGTGCCTCGCTCGCCGCAGGAGCGCTGTAACTGGCGCGCTCGTCGCAATTGAAGCCGTGGTCGGCGTCGTACCGGAAGATCTGGATCTCCGGGTGCGCCGCTTGTAATTTGTCCACAGCTTCTTTGGGGATGTGCCGGTCGAGTTTGCCGAAATGCAGCATCACGGGACATTCCGGCTGTTCGCCGGAAAAAGCGGAAATCTGTCCGCCATAATAGCCTACCGCTGCATCTACAGGCAGCCGTGTGGCCGCAAGCCACGCCAGGGTACCGCCAAAACAGTAGCCGATCACACCGCACTTTTGGCCGGTCAGCGTGCGTGCGTAGCCAAGCGCGGCAGCGGTGTCGGACACCGCCCAATTCATATTGAGGTTCGGGAAAAAGGACATGGCTTTTTGCATGTCGGCCCCGTCGTACCCAAGCTGAACGCCACGCTCATAGCGGTCGAACAGCGCGGGAGCTATGGCAAGAAATCCATCCTGCGCATAGCTGTCAGCCACCGAACGGATATGATGGTTCACCCCGAAGGCCTCCTGGACGACCACCAGCCCCGCTCTCGGCTTGCCTTCCGGTCGCGCAACATAGGCATCGAATTCATGGCCGTCATTCGCCTTCAGTTTCACTGTTTCGCTCATTTTCCCCTCCAGGGTGCGTCATAAGATTGCCCCCCCGGCAGGGCCGAGGGCAACTCCTTTTTGATTCTCGGTAAGACGAAAACGTCGCACGAAAAGGCCAAACCAAACTTGGGCCTCATTCCTCCGGCATGACAGCGTCGAAGATCGCGGCCAACAAGGCCCTGGTTTTCTCCACCGAAGCCAGCGCGGGATCGAATTTACTCTCCAGCACCAAAGCGCTTGGAATCCCGCGCAGCACGGCGAAGCTCAAGTCGAGAGCGGCCCGCTGTCTGCCGCCGATCTTCGCACTCCCGGAGAACAGGCTGTTCTTCTCCTGGGAGAGCATCTCCTTCAGCGCACGCAAGCGTGCCTGGGATTCGCGGTTGCGTAGTGCAAACAGTTTGAACTCGAGGAGCAACAATGCCCAGTCGGGATCGAGCATGGCCCCGACAAATGCTTTGCGCACAATTTGTTTCCGTTCCCTTTGCGACTTCGCACGCTGGACTTCGTCCTTCACCTCGTCCATGCGCGTGCGGGCGCGCCGTTCCAGTAAGGCCAGGAACAGGTCCTGCTTGCTCTTGAAGTGGGCATAGACGGCGCCACGCGTGCGGCCTGTTTCGGCAGCGATCGTTTCCAGTTGGGCGCGCTCAAAGCCGTCGCGCACAAAAATGCGCTCGGCTGCGTCGAGCAGCTCGCGCAGGGTTGCCTCCGTACGTTCCCGGTGCTTGTTTGGCGGAGCAGAGGTCTTACTGCGGTCTTTCATTGCGCCCATGGAAACAATCTACTGCAATTCTTCGAAGAAATACATACGTGCGTGTATTATTTTTAATGTGAGAAGCTTCAGCGAACCTGCGGAAGGGTGCCTGTCCCGATGATGCGATTGCAATGTATCGGCGCTGTCCTCGTACTCGCCATGGGCACAATCGCCAGTGCCCAGGCACAGATGGCGGGACCCAGCCCGCAGCCTACATCGAGGTCGACATCCATTCCGCTCTCGGGACGCCAGCAGAGCGGAACCGTTACTACCCAGCAATCCGCACAGCCGGGCAGCGGAGGCAGCGTGGAGGTTGTCTCCCCATCCATTCAGGTCCAAGGCCCTTACGCCGGCAGTGTACGCGACCCAAGCGCCACCGGCCCCATGGCGCTTTCTCTTGCAGAGGCTGTGCGTCGCGGTCTGGAGTTCAACCTCGGCCAGATCGGCGCCTCTGCCGCTCTGCGTCAGGCCCGCGCTCAGCAGCGTGACGAGATGGGCGTCCTGCTACCTTCAGTGAGCGCAAGCGCGTCTGAGACAGGCGCGAAGATCGATCTTGAGGCCGAGGGTCTCAGCGCCTCGACGCTCAGTTCCTTTGGCTCGCTTGGACTTGCCTTCCCAACCACGGTCGGGCCATTCCACTACTACGAAGCTGCAGCAAACGTTTCGGACAACCTGCTCAACTTGACGGCGCTCCACAATCTTCGTTCGGCGGCCGCGAACGCGCAAGGTTCTCAGCTGAACGCACAAAATACGCGCGAAGCTGTCGTTCTTGCCGTATGCGGCAGTTATATGCAGGTACTGGCGAGCGAAGCTCTCCTGGCCTATCAAAAAGACCAGGTCCGCTATGCACAGGCCTCGTACGACCAGGCGGCGGCGCAGTATCAGGCCGGAACCAAGGCCCAGATCGACTCCACGCGCAGCCTGGTGCAATTGCACTCGGAACAGGAGCGGCTTGCTTCCGAGCAGGCCGATGCGCGGAAGCAGAAGTTGCTGCTGGCCCGTCTTATAGGCATCCCACTGGATGCGGAGATCACACTGACCAGCAAGATGAACAGCGCCACGACAGTTCCTCTTCCTCTGGATGCGGCACTGCGCCAGGCACTCTCCTCCCGGCAGGACCTCAAGGCGGCAGAGGCGCAACTCCGGGTTGCCGAAGAGACGCTCAAGGCTGCCCGGTCCGAACGTCTGCCGACGGCAGCCGTGCAGGGCAATTATGGCATTGAGGGCGTTAATCCAAACAAAGGCACGAACGTCTTCTCCGCGACTGCATCGGTCAATTTGCCAATCTTTAATGGCGGACGCATTCAGGCCGACACCGACCAGGCGAACACAGCCGTGGTGCAGCGTCGTGCCGAGATCGAAGACCAGCGCGGTCAGGTCGAACTGGACGTTCGCAACAGCTATCTCGATCTCGAAGTGGCAACGGGACAGGTGAAGCTCGCTGCGGAAAACCGTGTGCTGGCACTCGACACCCTGCGTCAGTCGCTGGATCGTTTTACCGCTGGCGTTGCCGATTCCGTAGAGGTGGTGCAGTCGCAGGAGATTCTCGGGTCGGCAAATCGCGATTACGTCAACGCTCTCTATGCCGAGAACCTTGCACGCATCAGTCTAGCGCGCGCCATGGGCGAAGCGGAACAGAGTGTTCCAACTTTGCTCCAAGAGAAGTAAAGGACCTATCGAATGGCCGAGCAAAAAATTGAAACCAACCCGACAACATCTGGCGCTTCCGGCAGCGATGTTCCGGCAATCAACGAAGTGTCGGCAAAGAAGAAATCGCGCCCGATCATCATCGCGGCCATTGTCATCGCGGTTCTACTCCTCGCTGCGCTGGTTTACTATCTATATTCGCGCAATTATGAGAGCACCGACGATGCCCAGGTCGACGGTCATATCGCCCCCATCGCTGCGCGCGTTGACGGCACCATTCGTGCCGTTTACGTCGAGAATGACGTATACGTCAAAGTAGGACAGCCGCTGGTCGACCTCGATCCAACCGATAGCCGGGTCGCCCTCGCCAGTGCCGAGGCAAAGTACCACCAGGCAAACGCAGAAACCGCCGCGCAGCATCCCAATCTGCCGATCACGCAACTGAACAACGTGACCAGCGTCTCGACTCAGAAATCCGAGGTGGCCAATGCACAGGCCGCGCTCGAAGTCGCACAGCATGAATATGACAACTCTGTCGCAATGCTCCAGCAGGCCCGAGCCAACAATGACCGCGCTCAGGCCGACTACGCGCGTTACAAATTGCTCTACGGCAAGAATGAAGTCGCGCGCGCCGAATATGATAACTATGCAGCAACAGCGGCGGCGCAACAGGCCGCCGTTGCTGCCAGCCAGGCTTCCGTCGCCTCAGCGCAAAAGAGCATTGAGCAGCGCAGGGCACAGCTTGCCCAGCAGCAAACCCGGCTCGCCCAGGACATCGAGAACGCACCCCGCCAGATTGCCATTCAGCAAGCGAACATTCAATCGCAGACCGCAAATGCAGTCTCCGTGCGGGCGCAACTGGAACAGGCCCGGCTCAACCTGCAGTATTGCCATATCGTCGCGCCCGTTTCCGGAGTCACCATGCAGCGGAGTGCCGAGGTCGGCAGCCGCATCAGCGCCGGTCAGCAACTTTTTATGATCGTCGAGACCGACGATCTCTGGGTGACTGCGAACTTTAAGGAAACCCAACTGGTCCACATGCATCCCGGCCAGCATGTCGTTATCCATGTGGATGCGCTCAGCCGCGATTTCGACGGTACCGTGGAAAGCATGCCTGCCGCAACCGGCAGCATCACCAGCGTACTGCCTCCGGAAAATGCAACCGGCAATTATGTCAAAGTCGTGCAACGTATGCCAGTCCGCATCCGCTTCAACCCGGGACAGGCGGAGCTTACCCGCTTGCGGCCCGGTATGTCGGTCGAGCCAAAGGTCCACCTCGACTGATGGCCTCCAACAACAATAACGGCGCTGCAGAAGCCGTCCGCCAAGGCGTGAACCCATGGATCATCGCCATGACTGTCACCCTGGCGACATTCATGGAGGTGCTCGATTCTTCGATCGCCAACATTGCACTTCCGCACATTTCCGGCAATCTGGGAGCCAGTACTGAGGAAGGGACCTGGGTCCTTACCAGCTACCTGGTTTCGAGCGCCATTGTGCTGCCGCTCAGCGGATGGCTCACCACGGTTGTGGGCCGCAAACGCTTCTACATGACGTGCGTAGACATTTTCACCATCAGTTCAGTCATGTGCGGCCTGGCGACCAGTCTGCCAATGCTTATCTTCTTTCGTGTCCTGCAGGGTGCGGGCGGAGGAGGTCTCCAGCCCAGTGAGCAGGCGATCCTGGCCGATACCTTTTCGGAAAAGCAACGAGGCATGGCCTTTGCGATGTATGGAGTCGCGGTCATCGTCGCTCCAGCCATCGGCCCCACTGTGGGTGGCTGGATTACCGACAACTATAGCTGGCACTGGATATTTTTCATCAACGCGCCGATCGGCGCTCTGTCGCTTTTTCTCACGCACCGCATCGTGCATGACCCACCTTGGCTCAAGAACCTGAAGCGCTCCAGCATCCGTCCCGACTATATGGGTATCGGGCTCATCGTCGTGGGCATCGGCTTCCTGCAATACGTCCTCGACAAGGGACAGGAGGACGACTGGTTCGGCTCGCACGTAATCACAATCTTCTTCATCATCGCCGCCATTGCGCTTACATTCCTCATCATCCGGGAATGGACGCACGATGATCCCATCATCGATCTGCGGCTGCTCAAGAACCGCAACTTCGCCACGTCCATTCTCTTCAGCTTTGTGCTCGGTTTTGTGCTCAACGGCTCGACCATCCTTATCCCGCAATTCGTGCAGAACGAACTGGGTTACACTGCGGAACGCGCCGGTCTCGCCCTGATGCCCGGCGGCCTCACGTTGATGCTGCTGATGCCGGTGGCGGCAATTGCGGGCGCAAGGTTCGATCGCCGTTGGGTAATGGCTTTCGGCTTTATCATGACGGCGATCGGACTGCACCACCTCACCATTGTCTATCTCGGCATAAGCTTCCAAACAATGCTCTGGCTACGCGTCATTCAGGTCGTCGGCCTGCCCTTTATCTTTGTCAACATCACAACGCTCAACTACGTGGGCGTACCACCAGAAAAGCACAACCAGGTCTCTGGCCTGAGCAATTTTTCCCGCAACATCGGCGGAGCGATTGGGATCTCCATCCTCAACACATTTATGGCTCGCCAGCAACAAACCCAGCGGGTCAATATGACCGCTCATTCCAATCATGCCAACCCCTTCTTTCAACAACAGCTTGCCGCACTTACCAGCAACTTTATGAGCATGGGCTTTAACCGCCTCACGGCCAGTCACAAAGCGCTCGCGCAGCTTTCCGAAATCATTTCGCAACAAGCGAGGGTGGTCGGATATGTCAATGCTTTCTGGGTCATGAGCATGCTCGTAGCAGTTCTTGCCCCCATCGTTTTCCTCTTGCGCAAACCCAGCAAGGCCGAGGAGGCCGCAGCCGCCGGTGCGCACTAGGGCCGCAACTTCAGGTAAGCGCTGAGGCAACCTTGAATTCGACGGCGAGTTCCGTTCTATCCTTGCTACGGGCTGTGGCATAGAGTGTGCCGAAGCCCTTCATGATCTGTAGCGGGATGTTCCCAATAAGGCATGCTGCCTCGCTGGTCAGATTGGGACTGTCAAAGTATTTCAGAGTAAAAATCGGCCAACAGATAGGCTGGAAGTATGGTTCTGGAGCGTAGCGGAAGACGGCATACTTGCAGCACTGTTTCTCCGGTGGGGTTTGGATGAGCCTACCTGGTGGCGGGTTGGGATTTCTGTTTGCGTTTGCTCTGCTTGAGCCGGTGGCCGGTGATGATACCCGCTTCTTCGATGCGATGCGCGTACGATAACAGTCGACGTTGATAGTCCGGCCCTCCGGCAGTGCTGTAAAAGGGATACGCGCATTCTTCTGAAAATCATCCAGGGCCTTGCGGCCAATCGGGTCGAAAGAATTGTTATCCCTTTCCATCACTGTGCCATCTTTTGGATGTATGGCCCCGGCAATGGATGCATTGGATCGGGAGCCCAACGCGAACTTTAGGTGTATTGGGCACAAGGAAGCAAAACGCTTGCTTCCTTTGCCAACTGGAATGTACCTATCGCTTCGGTTGTTCCGCTGCATTCCGATTCTTCCTTCGGAGAAGGGTAGCTCGGCGCATCGTGGAGAATGCAAATTTACGAGGGAGGTAGCATATGGTTAGAGAGGCAAAAGTTCACGCCATTGTCTTGATCGTTCAAGGCTTATTCATGATTGCTCTTGGTCTCACGCTTTTTGGGGTGAGTTCTAGCATGACGAACATCTTATTCGAGGCAGCGGGAAGCCTTGAGGCAGTGTTATTGACGGCTGCGGGTCTTCTGCTGA
>JAJZIF010000111.1 GCA_021810735.1 Acidobacteriota bacterium | reverse complement strand
AGCGGCGCAGGCAATGTGCAGGCTGCAATAGCCCGCACATCCGGCGCTCGCCTGCATCAGGACTACCTGGAAAGGACAATTCCGCTTGAAGTAGCCTCGGCGTACCAGCGCTGGCGCACCGCGTCCGACTCCTTGCAGGTGCTTAAGAGCGGAGTGATGGACCCTTCCAGCGCGAATCTATCCGTCATCCGCGAAGCCTATAAACTCGGCCAGCTACGGCTTCTGGATGTGCTCAATGAGCAACGCCGCCTGGTAGATACGCAATTGGCCTATATCGACGCACAAGCGGACGCTGCCCGAAGCTGGGCCGAAGTCGAACGCGCTGTGGGAGGGAACCTGCCATGAAGAAATTGATTCTGTTATTTGTATGGGGCACATTCCTGGTGACGGGTTGCAACCGCCGCTCCACTTCAGACAACGACCAGCCTTCATCCCAGAAGCAGTCTGAGAGCAGTGCGAACTTAATTGAGATGACCACTGCCGCTCAACAGCATGTTGGCCTGGTGGTCGCACCTGCTGAACGCAAACAGCTTAACCAATATTTGAAAGTCACGGGTACAGTCCAGCCAATCGACAGCAAGGTTGCGCAAATCAGTCCACTGGCGCAAGGGCGCATCCTGGAGGTCCGCGTCAAGGTTGGGGATCGAGTCGAAGCGGGCCAGACACTCGCAACGTTCGACAACATTGAGGCTGGCGAGTTGGTTGCGCAGGAGCAGTCGGCCCGCGCCGATCTGGAACGCATGAAAGCGCAGCTCATTCCAGCCAACCGCGAGGCCGGGCGGAGTCGCCGTCTTGCCGATATAGGGGCAGGTTCGGAAAAGGACTACGAATCGAGTAAGGCTGAGGAAGATGAGATTGAAGCCAATATTCGTTCGCAGCAGGCGCTGATAGAGGGCATACATCAAAGACTGCGCCGCTTTGGGGTGCCCGATAACGGGATTCGCGGCACGTTGATTACAACGCTCAAAGCTCCCTTCACGGGAGTTGTTCTCAAGGCGCAAGCATCTCCGGGAGATGTGGTGGATGCTGGCCGCGCGATATTCACTGTAGCCAATCTTTCTCATGTCTGGGTACAGGCCGAGGTCTATGAAAAAGACTTGGGGCGCATTCGGATCGGACAGAGCGCCTACATCACTGTGGACACCTACCCGGATCGGCCATTTGAAGGCCGTGTGGCTTATATCAGCGATGTAATCGATCCGCAGACCAGAACAGCGCGCGTTCGCTGTGACGTGGCGAACCCTGAACTGAGACTGAAAACGGATATGTTCGCCAATGTCGAACTCCCTACTGACTTCAGGAAAGAGGCCATTGCCGTGCCATCCAGCGCACTTCAGGAGGTCGATGGCAAAAACGTCGTCTTCATCCGGCGGGGTCCAACCCAGTTTGAAAAGCGCGAGGTGGAAAAAGGAACGACTGTCCGCGATCTTACTGAAATCGTCAGCGGCCTTTCCGTCGGCGACCCTGTGGTCACTGAAGGGGCCTTCCACCTTAAGTCCATCCTCGCCACCGGCAGCATGGGAGATAACGACTGATGCAACGACTTGTTGAAATCGCCCTT
Organism: Acidobacteriota bacterium; assembly: GCA_021810735.1. Next base: position 7,785 of record JAJZIF010000111.1, on the reverse strand, counting down.
CGCTATCGCGTCCTCGTGCTGTTGGCCACCTTGTTTGTAATTGTTCTTGGGATCGTATCGCTGCGCAACCTTCCGATGGACGCTGAGCCGGACATTACGCCGAACCAGGTGCTTATCCTTACTCGCGCGCCCAGCCTGTCTCCCCTAGAAGTGGAGCAGTTGATTTCATTTCCCGTCGAGCTGGCAATGAGTGGCCTGCCTGGCGTTACGCATATTCAATCCACATCCAAATATGGTCTGTCGTATGTCGCCATTTACTTCAAAGACGGCATGGACACATACTTTTGCAGAAACCTTGTCAACGAACGTCTTCCCCAAGCGAAGGAGGCGATTCCAGCGAACGTGGGCGTCCCGGAAATGGGGCCTATCTCTACTGGGCTAGGGGAGATTTATCAATTCAAAGTCACCGGAGCCGGGCGAAGCCCGATGGAATTAAGGACGATCCTCGATTGGGACATCGCTCCGAAACTACGTCAGGTGCCAGGTATTGTTGAGGTGAATAGCCAGGGAGGTGAACTCAAGACCTATCAGGTTGCAGTTGATAACGATAAGCTGACGGGCTACCACATTCCCCTTCGACGAGTCATCGAAGCGCTCTCAAAAAACAATGCGAATTCAGGAGGAGCCTACATTGAGCACTCGGAGCAACAGTCTCTCATTCGCGGAGAAGGGCTGATTGGAAGTTTGTCCGACATCGAAAACATCGTGGTCGGTAACTCACCAAGCGGCACGCCTATCTATATTCGGAACATTGGCACCGTCCATTTCGCGCCAATGGTCCGCAACGGGTTCGCTACTGAGAATGGAAAGGGAGAGATTGTTTTAGGCGTAGCCATGATGCTGGTTGGGGAGAACTCCCGGGCCGTGGCCATTCGAGTAAAAGACAGTCTGGCAGAAATCCAAAAGACATTGCCGGCCGGCGTGCGGATCGTACCCCTGTATGACCGAACCGATCTTGTCAACAGAACCATTCATACTGTCACCCGTAATTTGATTGAAGGTGGATTGCTGGTCATCGCCGTTCTGCTCCTGCTGCTCGGCAGTTTCCGTGCCGGTGTCGTCGTTTCGCTGGCGATTCCTCTCTCCATGCTGGCCGCTTTTATCGGCATGGTTCAAGCGCATATCTCCGGCAATTTGATGAGTCTTGGCGCGCTCGACTTTGGCCTGATTGTAGATGGGTCTGTGGTCATTATCGAGAACATCCTCCGACGCCTGCACGAGAAACAGCCGGACGAACGTGCGGAGGACGTTATTTTGTCCGCTGCCCGTGAGGTGGCAAAGCCAATCTTCTTTGGCGTTGCGATTATTTTTCTTGTTTACATTCCGATCTTGACGTTGGGCGGCGTCGAAGGCAAGATGTTCAAGCCGATGGCCGCCACGGTTCTCTTCGCGCTGTTTGCTTCCCTCGTTATCGCTCTCACTCTAATGCCAGTGCTTAGCTGGTACGCGCTGCGCAAGAACGTAGCCGAAAAACAGACTTGGCTGATGAGGAAGATCGATCAGGCGTATCGCCCAGCATTGCGTTGGGCACTCCATTCGCCAGGATGGACCGCTGGCATCGCACTGGGTGTCTTTGTCATATCTTTGGTGGGAATCCCTTTTCTCGGAGCGGTCTTTATTCCTACGCTCGATGAGGGTTCAATTCTGGTGGAGATGTATCGGGTGCCGGGGATCTCCATCAGCGAATCGCTGCATGGTAATCAAATCGTCGAAACTGTACTTCGCGAGTTTCCGGAGGTTTCATACGTCTTCAGCCGGACGGGAAGCCCAGAGGTCGCTACCGACCCTATGGCAATCGACCAAAGTGACGTATACGTGATGCTCAAGCCGGTGAATCAGTGGCCGAAAGGCATCAGGAAAGAGAATTTGATCGCGGCGATGAAAGAACGACTGGAGGCGGAGGCGCCAGGTGCAAGTTACAGCTTCTCGCAACCGATTCAAATGCGAATCCAGGAATTGATGGAAGGAGGCTCGCGTAGCGATGTTGCCATCAAGATTTTCGGCGATGACTTAGATGTCTTGCGGCAAGAGGCTGACCGGGTCGCAACAGTTGTCAAAAAGGTGCCGGGAGCTGCTGATGTTCGAGCCGAGCGTGTCGCGGGATTACCTTATCTGCGCATCCGTCTGAAAAGAGATGCCCTCGCCCGTCACGGGCTCGATGAATCGGATGTACTCGACACCATTCAAGCCGTAGGCGGCAAAACGGTGGGTGAAATTGTCGAAGGAAACCGCCGCTTCGCATTACAGGTCCGGTTTCCAGAGCAGCAACGCGCCACCGATGAAGAAATCGGCAATCTTCGAGTGGGCGACAACGAAGGGCATTTCATCCCGCTTGCGCAACTCGCCGACATCCAGGAGGAGGATGGCCCCGCTCAGATCAGCCGCGAAGGCGGTCAGCGGAGAATCAGCGTGGAAGTGAACGTCCGTGGCCGCGATCTCGCCAGTTTCGTCAGTGCTGCCCAACGTGCCATCGCAACTCAGGTAAAGCTCCCCACCGGGTATCAATTGGAGTGGAGCGGCCAGTTCGAGCAGCTCAAGAGTGCGAGTCAGAGATTGATGATCGTTGTGCCAGCCGCACTCACGTTGATATTCGTGCTCCTCTATTTCAATTTTCAGGCTGGATTTCCGGCCCTGCTCATTTTCTTGAATATTCCGCTTGCGGCCACCGGCGGCATCGCAGCTCTGCTATTGCGTGGTATGCCTTTCAGCATCTCGGCTGGCGTAGGATTCATTGCTCTATTTGGCATCGCGGTTTTGAATGGTATTGTTCTGCTGACATATATACGTGAACTGAGACAGAGTGGGCTTCCTATTGAATCTGCGGTTGAGCAGGGCGCTGAGACTCGTCTGCGTCCTGTCTTGATGACGGCGCTGGTCGCAAGCCTCGGCTTCATACCGATGGCCGTTTCTCACGGTGCCGGCGCGGAGGTCCAGCGTCCGCTTGCCACAGTGGTGATTGGTGGTCTAGTCACTTCTACCCTGCTCACATTGCTCGTCCTTCCCACGTTGTACAACTGGGTAGAACGGCGGCGGGAAGCGAAGGGAGTTCAGCCGTGAGCGCTGTTCTCTATTCGCTCTTTCCGGTGGCGTCGGCGCTTGTGGCTGCCGCTTGCGCTGTCATCTTTCAGAAAAGCGACCGCGTTCGCTGCTTCATGCAGCATCTCGCTGCGGGAGTGGTGGTTGCCGCTGTCACCGTGGAGTTGGTTCCTGACTTAATGCACCGACGGTCCCCAATTTCTACAGCTCTGGGGTTCTCTCTCGCAGTCCTTGTTCTCGTGGCCCTTAAGCGCATGGAAGACAACACAGACAATGCTGTGCCAGCCGTTCCGAAAACCTACATAGCGGCAACTGGAATTGACCTTTTACTAGATGGCTTCGTCATTGCGATAGGGTTCGCTGCTGGAGCCAAGCAGGGGAAGCTGCTTACCGTCGCCCTGACACTCGAACTGGCTTCTTTGGGATTGGCCCTGATAGGAGAATTACTGGGCCGCCAGCTTTCTCGCTGGAAAGCGTTCACAATCACGGCAGGCGTTTCGTGTCTCCTGCTCATCGGCAGTGCTGTTGGAGCCATGATCCTGAAACACCTTTCACCAAGTCTTCTCACTGCTGCACTTGGCTTCGGAGTGGCAGCGCTTCTTTTCCTGGTTACCGAGGAATTGCTGCTCGAAGCCCACAAGCAGGAAGACACTTCCACTACGACCGTCATCTTTTTTGCTGGCTTTCTGAGTATTTTAATTCTCGATATGGTCAGCGGTTGATGCAGAGATATTCCAACAGAGATCGCCGATCATGAACAATACACATAACAGCGTTGGTTCAGCAGCAACGCCAACAACAGTCCTATGGCTGCAAGGCGTCACAATCGGCTGGATGTTGATTGAGACCGCTGTGTCTCTTTATTCAGCGCAGCAGGCGCACAGCACAGCACTTCTGGCTTTCGGCTCCGATAGTCTCGTGGAACTCCTATCGGCGACCATTGTGCTCATATCGTTCCGATCAACATCATTGGTCGGCAAAGAACACGCCGAGCGATGGGCCGGGATTCTGCTCCTTGTTCTGGCGGCCATCGTTGCAATCACGTCCATCGCCTCATTGGTGCATCACGTTCAACCGCAGACATCCATCTTGGGAATAGGGATCACCATAGGCGCACTCATAGTGATGCCCTTACTTGCCTGGAGAAAACGGGAAATTGCTCAGTCCACTGATAATCGTGTTTTAGCCGCAGACGCCGTGCAATCGGCGACGTGCGCATATTTGGCAGCGCTCACGTTGTGTGGGTTGGTTATCAATGCCGCCTTCCACGTTCACTGGGTCGATGCAGTCGCCGCGCTGGCCGCACTTCCAATTTTATGGGTCGAAGGTCGCCGCGCGATGCGTGGCGAGAGCTGTGGTTGTGGATAGATCTGTCATGGGTGCAATAAATTTGACACAATCGCATCGTGCTTCAAAAGATAAAAGGGTGCCAAGTCTAACTCGCCAGAGGTAATCCAGATCGACGTGCTCGTTATCTTCCTTCGTTAACAAGCGACTGAATAATGGGACAGGTTCCTCGCTTGTGTTTGAGTTCGCACTGCCGGACCATTTGCCGCAATGCGTCCCGGATGGCGGCGAGAGCGGCGATCTTTTCTTCCACGAGATGCAATTTATTTACGGCAAGATCGTGCGTCACACTGCAAGTCTGAGGGCCATCCAACTGGAGCAACCCCGCAATGTCCTCCAAATTGAAGCCAAGAGTTTGCGCCCGCTTGATAAAGCGAATGCGCCGCACATCAGCCTCGGTATACTCCCGATATCCCGATAAAGGCCGTTCCGGCTCCGGCAACAGCCCAGAGCGTTGATAAAACCGGACCGTCTCCACGCCGACTCCCGCGCCTTCCGCCAACTTCCCGATCGTCAATCTGGATTTCATGCTTGACTCCGTACCTATGTACGGAGAGTACAGTTTTTACAGACAGGAAGAAAAGAGGTGGCATGTCACCGGAAAAATCCAAATCCACCGTACTGGCCGTCGGCGGGCTGGCGGCGATTCTTGCCTCGACTTGCTGCCTAGGACCATTGGTTTTGATTGCTGTCGGCTTCAGTGGCGCCTGGATCGGCAATCTGACGAAGCTGGAGCCGTACCGCCCGCTGTTCATCGCAGCAGCACTGGTTGCTTTGTTTTTCGCCTGGCGGCGTATTTATCGGTCTGCGTCCGAGTGCAAGCTCGGCGAGGTTTGCGCTCTGCCGCAAACCAGACGCCTCTACAAAGTTCTGTTCTGGATCGTCGCAGTGCTGGTGCTGATCGCGCTGTCCTTTCCCTATCTCGCGCCACTTTTCTACTGAAGGGGAAAATCTGTGAAGCCCATCAAAACGTTGTCCATCTCCCTGCTGCTTGCCGCCGCTCTGCCCGCTTTGGCGGCAACCAAGACCGTCACGCTGTCGATTCCGTCGATGACCTGCCCCGTCTGCCCCATCACGGTGAAGAAGGCTTTGAACGCCGTTCCCGGCGTCTCCAGGGTCGATGTCAGCTTTGCCAAGAAAGACGCTGTCGTGACCTTCGATGATGCCAAAACATCGGTAGTCGCACTGACCAAAGCGACTGCCAACGCAGGCTATCCCTCGACACCGGAAGGGCAGGTGAAGTAATGGGTTCCAGAAGTTGGTTTTCAAAGTTAGGGGCTGCCTTGAAAGAGGATGACTGCTGCGCTACGCCGCAATCGAAAGCCCACAAAGTCGCGGTAATTGGCAGTGGCGGCGCAGCCTTTGCAGCCGCGATCCGCCTCCAGGAAGAAGGGGCTGAGGTGACGATGGTGGAGCGGGGCACAACCGGTGGCACCTGCGTCAATATCGGCTGCGTGCCCTCCAAGATACTGATCAGCGCCGCCCATGTTGCCCACGTTCGCACCTCCAGCCCGTTCGATGGCGGGATCACCGCAGTGCAGCCCAGTGTCAATCGGGCTGTGCTACAGGCGCAGCAGCAAGCTCGGGTGGAGGAATTGAGGAAAGGCAAGTACGAATCGATTCTTGAGCATAGCCCCAACATCCAGATGGTTCATGGGGAAGCACGGTTTGCCGACGACCATACCTTGCAGGTGAAAGACGGGAATGGCCGGGAGCGATCTCTACAGTTCGATCGCGTGTTGATTGCCACCGGCGCATCGCCCGCCGTCCCGCCAGTGCCGGGTCTTTCCGATACGCCTTATTGGTCCTCCACCGAAGCACTGGCTGCGCAGGAATTACCCGATCACCTGATCGTCTACGGGGGATCATATGTGGCTTTGGAACTCGCGCAGGCATTCCTGCGGCTCGGAAGCAAGGTAACGATGATCGTTCGGTCCCGAATCCTGTCGCACTATGACCACGAGATCGGGGACACTATCCAGAAGGTTCTTGCCGAGGAGGGCATGCACATCCTCGCCGGTCAACAGATCCACCAAGTCCATCACGACGGACACCTTTTCACTGTGGACACTGGCCATGAGAGTATCCGTGGCGACCATCTACTACTTGCAACAGGCCGCAGGCCCAACACCGCCAGCCTTTCCCTTGAGAATGCTGGAGTCTTTACGAACGAAAATGGCGCCATTCCAGTCGATGAGTTTCTGCGCACCTCGAATCCTCGCATCTTTGCTGCCGGAGACTGTACCACGAACCCAGAGTATGTGTATGTCGCCGCCGCGGCTGGTACAAGGGCTGCAATGAACATGCTCGGTGGAAACGAACGGCTGGATTTATCGGTTGTGCCAGGCGTGGTATTCACTGATCCGCAGATTGCAACAGTCGGCCTGGATGAATCCGCAGCCCGTGAGAGCGGATTCCGTGTGGACACTCGAACCCTTACGCTGGACAGCGTGCCGCGTGCCCTCGCTAACTTCGATACGCGCGGATTTATCAAGCTGGTTGCGGAAGTGGAAAGCGGCAGGCTTCTCGGCGTACAGGCCGTGGCCTCGCAGGCTGGAGAACTGATCCAAACCGCAGCGCTGGCGATTCGCGCGCAAATGACCGTCAATGATCTGGCGGGTCAGCTCTTTCCCTACCTGACCATGGTCGAAGGGCTGAAACTGGCCGCTCAGACCTTTACCAAGGACGTCAAACAGCTTTCCTGCTGCGCCGGATAAGGACCGTGAGATGTACACCATGACAGCCGCTAACGTGCTCGAACGTATGCGGCATGATTTTCCACTCCAGGCGCGACTGGAGATCGCCGAAAAGCCGATTCAAGAGTCCTACACCCGTGTGCTACAGGCTTGGATCGAGGGTGCGGCAGCACCCTCTGCGGAATCCATTCCAGCACCTCATTTGGAATGGCTGGTTGCGATGGATGCCGTGACCCGAACGCCGCAAGGTCTCAGTTGCTATCCCTTCAGCGCGACAGAGACCGGTATTCGGACGCGGTTTGGAGAAACTCGGTATGTCCACGCGATGTGCGCGATCGATGCCCTGGCCATCCCCGGCCTGGTTGGCATGCAGACGAGCATCGAAGCATCCTGCGCCGGGTGCAGACATCCGGTATCCACGACCATTCACTCGTATGGCACGGTCGTGTCGTCCACGCCGACGTCACTCTGTGTCATTTACCAGGAACCTACAACCGCCCGGGGGATCTGTTGCCAGAGGTTATGCCCGGGTATTGGTTTTCTTTGTGAGACCTGTTTCCAACCAGAAAGCGGACAGGTGCTGACGTTGGAGGAGGCCCTCTTCATCGGTAGAAAATTCTTTGCCTTCCAATCACGACTGCCATTCCATATCAGCCCGGGGTCAAAGAATTGAAGAAGGTAGTTCAGATTTTGATGATTTATTGTG
>JAJZIF010000110.1 GCA_021810735.1 Acidobacteriota bacterium | reverse complement strand
AGGCCGACTATACCCGGCTTGAGCCGTACTCCGAAGCCACCGGCTTATAGCCGGTGGTCGTTCACTGGCCTTCTCGGGGGCACTGGCGCTGGCCGCCATCGTCGGGCGCTTTGACCGGGATCGCGGCGCGCTCGTCATCGAGCCCGCCCAGGAGCGGCAACCGGCGAAGGATGAGGCGGACGCCCGGGCCGGAAACGCTTGGTACAACGGCCTCACGCCAACGGAGCGCCGGCAATGGCACGAGGTCGCCGGATCAGCCGTGCCGGCGGAGTGCTGGCGCGCCTTCCAATCAGGAATGCCGCCGCCGTAGAGCGAGCGATGGATGCCGCACGAGACGCCGCCGAAGGGCGGCGTTTTCGTCTGTTACGTCCCGTGTGCCGGGTACCAGGGAAACGTCCGGCGCGCGAAGCACTGCAGCCAGGTTCCCGGGCGTCCGTACCAGCGTCCGGCCTTGTCCGGAGGTTTCCCAAGGTACTTCGAGGAATACTCCTGACAGAGCGTTAGCGTTGAGAAGCGATTCGGCACGACCCCGCCTCTTGGGTCTGAAAGCTCTGGGGCGTACCGCTCACATTGACTGAGCTGCTGCGAGCAACCAAACAACTCGTAGATCGTGGCCTCGCCACGTTGTTTCCTCGCGGGCGTCGTGGCGATCGGATGGTCACGCACCGGCATCCGCCCGAGCCTCGGCGCTGCGACCAATATCGCGGCCGTAATCCCAGACGCGAGGACCGCCGATAGAAAACAGGCAATCCACCAACGGACGGGCGAACCGTGATCCTCAGAGGAAGCTGTTGACATTGTGTTGCCTCTGATCCGATAGACTCGTGAGCAACATCATGCGACCAAAAGACGCACTGCGCAATAGGACGCTCTGATCACGGTCCGCACGTCGAACCTATTGCGCGCAGCCGCTGAGGCGAGTCGATCACCTCGAAGGACACGGATCCCAGTGACCCGAACATTCAAAACCCCGTCGCGGTCCACTGACCGTGGGTTTGATCGTTGATTTCCGCGAACGTCGACACGAAGTCGTTCTGCCGTGTGCGCATCGCGTGAAGCATCTTGTCGGCGAACGCGTCCGAGTCGCTGTCGGCGCCGGTGGCGCCTCCTTCGATGTGCGCGTGAAAATGCACCCCTCCCTGCACGGACGAGGAAGGCGCCGGCGCAAGCTGCGGGGAGAAGATGCCGCTCTTGGCGGCGGGCGCCACCGACAAGAGACGCTCGAACTGCGGCGCACGCTGCGCGGCGGCATGCGCGGCCGTGCTCGCAAGCATCCCTGTCGCCACGGCAGCCGGAACCGCCCGAGCGGCCTTTGCCACGTGCTCCATGATGGTGTGATGCTTCGAGGTCGCGTGCAGCGGCGCGGCATGATGGCCGAGATGCAGGAAATTCTCGACGCTCTTGAAGACCCCGCCGATTTCCCCTGCGAGGTGATCGAAAAACGCTTCGACCTTCTTCCAGTGCTTCACGAGTTCATCGGCCGCCATCATCAGCCAGCCAATAGGCCCCATCAGCGCGGCAAATATCGGGTGATTGCCAAACCACCCCAGAAGGTCCAGGGCCCACCCTTCCACGCGGTGCCCGAAGGCCTCGATGCTCTCCCAGGCCTCAATGAATGGGCGCGTGATCACCGGCCAGAGCCGCTCAAAGAAGCCCTTGACCGTCTGCCAGTGATGGACGAGTTCGTACGCTCCGATCGCAAGGAGGACCACCGCGGCGATGAAATCGAACACAGGATCGGCGAGCAGGGATGCCGTGAACGTCCACACAGTGCTCGTGGCGCCCGCGATCGCAGCACCAACCACAGCGGACGCCGCAGAGAGCGCCCCGAATGCGCTCGCCAGGATGAGAACGGCGCCCTGAAGCACGAGGCCTCCCATCACCAGCAGCGCCATCACAAAGCCCACTTTCATCAGCGTCGTGTGCGCTACCGCGAACTTCCTGAACCGCTCGATGATCGGCTCCAACACGTGCGCCATCTTCACCAGCAATGGCACGAGCACGCTTCCGATGGAGATCTCGAGATTCGTCCAGGCGTCGTGGAGCTCTTTGAGCTGCTGGTTCCACCCCTGGTTCATCTGCGCGGCAAGCGAATTGGTTGCGCCCTGCGAGTGCTCGAATGTTTTCATGGCGCCGGTCACTTGACCGTACCTGTCCATCAGCACCTTCAGAGTGCCCCCGACCTGGCCGAGACTCTTCAGGTACGCCTGAAGCCGCATCGGGCTCGATTGCTGCATGTTCTTCAGCGTCTGCAGCAGATTGAGATGGAACGTGCCGTGCGCTCCGGTGCTCCCGGCGAGCATGATCCCGTACTTCTCGATGGTCGGGATGCCGTTCTTTCCGAGTTCCCCGAGCCGCTCCAAGGCTTGCGAGAGGTAGTCGCTTGCGCCGCGGCCGCCGGCGAACCCGGACTTGTTCAGCACGCCGAGAGCTGCCATCAGCTGCGTCGTATTGATGCCGGAGACTTTTGCGACACCGGAGAGCCGCGCAAACGAGCGCACCAGCATCTCGCCGTTTTCCCGCGAGGTGCTGAACTTGTTCTGCAAGACCGACAGCTCATTCGCGATTTGCGAAAAACCGGCCTTCAGCGGCAGCGCCTTGTCCCCGACGTTCTCGTACGCCGTAGCGAGCAGATCGGTCGCCGCCTTCATGTCCGTCTGCGTGCCGGTCGCAAACTTCGCGGCAATCCCTACCGTCTCCATTGCGGCCTTGGACGAGCCGAGAGTGCGCACCAAGTTCGCCTGCGCCTGCGTGATCTCCGCAGCCGATTGCGGCAGCCGGTCCGACAGATGCATCGCCTGACGCTGAAAGCCGGCGAGCTGAGCGGCGCTCAGGTGCGTCGCGCGCTCGAGGTCCTGCTGCGAGCGCTGGAACGCGAGCGCCGGGCCGGCAAAGTGCTTCAGTGACGCCCCGATCCCAAGCGCCATCCCTTCCATCGCCGCGCCCGCGTAGAACAGCGACTTGAAGTGCTTTGCGCGTTCCTCGAACTGCTTCAGGGCCTGCCCGAGTTTACCGATTTTCCCAGCCGCCTTCTTCGACGGTTCAGACAATTTGTCCCTGAGTTGGATGAGCAACTCAATAACTGATTGATCAGTCATATTTTTTTCTCAGTGAGTGTCTAAGCACGCTTCATGGAATGAACCACCAGCTGCCCAGTACTTCGAGCCTGCGCGAATAGGCTGGTTGCACCGTCGGCAAACTTCGCCGAGGTACTCGCCGCCGCCCGCCTCGGCGAACGCCTTGTTGTACACCTCGAGAAGTCCACCGGTCGCGTCTATCGCGGGCGCGGCGGGAAGCGGCGCTTTGTGGTGCGGCAGCATCGGCCGCTTTGGAATCTCCAACTCGACCTTCGCGCGAGCCGCCGCATCCTTCTCGAATTCAACCCAACTTGCGAAGCTATTTCCCTTGATGAGCGGAGCGATCGCGTATCGAATGGCATCGATGCAATGGTTGTGTTTGTCGGCCAGCTCCGGCAACACGTCACCCGAGAGTCGGTCGACCTTGAATGAATACAACAAAAACTCTGCTGCTGTATGCTCGCAGCGCGGATGGATCACGATGCGCTCGAACTGCCGCATGTACTGGACGCCCTCTGAGACAGAATTCGGCCATTTCTGGACGCCGACGATTTCGGGGTATCCGTGATTTTGAAGGTAGCTGATCGTCTCAGGCCGTGAACTATCGGCGCGGATCACGTGACGGCGCGACTCCGGCACCCCATCGAACAGTGCCGGCGTGCGGTCAATGTCACAAGAGACGGCGTAGCTCTCGTGCTCGATGTAGAGCGTGCGGCCACCGATCCAGCAGCGCACCAACACAGTCGGGTCGTTGAAACCGAAATCCGCGCCATAATACGGGCCGTCCCACTCCGCCTCGCTCTCGAAGGCCAAAACGGCGAACTTATCCCTGAAGACTTGGGCATCCGAGTGCGATCGGCACGCGCCTTCCCAAACATGTTCGTACGCATCAGGATCGACCGTTGCGAGATAGGCCTTCTCCCGCCGGAGCTCTTCCGGAAAAAAGGGATTGTCCCGCCAACTCACCTTGCGCACGATCGCATCCGGTGGCGGCGATTTTATGAACCTTTTGTAAGTTGGGTCATCCTCCAGGTCCGGATTGAAACTGACGAGGATTTGCGAGCCCGGGCGCCGAATCGTCGGGATCAACTTCTCCCAGCTGTTATGCGAAATCGCCGCCGCTTCCTCAACCCACACACGATCCACGCCCTCCATGGAAAGCAGCTTGGTGACGTTCGAGCGCAGCCCGGCGAAGACGAACTCGGCGCCGGCGCGACTCGTGATCCGCTTCTCGAGCACCTCGAAGTAATCACCGAGCCCGAGCTCGACAATCTGTGACTGGATCAGGTGGTGCACGCTCTCCTCGATCGAGAGCTGAATCTCGCGCGCGCAGAGCACGCGGACCGGCTTCCAAAGCGCCTCCCTCAGCAGGCGACGGCAAATACTCCAGCTTTTGGCACTGCCGCGGCCGCCATGCGCAACCAGGTAGCGCGCCGGCTCGTTCAAAAACTCGAAGGCAGGCGGGACCGTGATGCGCGCCAGAGCGTCCAGGCGATCCGCCAGGGCGAGCTCCCGAGCGCGCAGCGCATCAGCCATTGATCGCCTCGAGCGCCGGCACTGCGGGCGTCTCTCCCGTGCGCAGTCCGCGGGCGAGCTTCGCGCAGGCCTGCGGATCGTCCGCAACCGCTTCGAGCACCCGCCGCTCGAGCTCCGCCTCCGCCGGCATCGCCGTGCCATTGATCAGGCGGCCGGCCGGCGTCTCGCGGTCTTCGCCCCGCAGGCGCGCGATATCAAGCTGCAGCTCCCTCGCCCGCCCGAGCAGCGACGCGTACCCCTGCAGGTTTTTCGATCGCGTTTGCTCCATCGCGTCGAGCACGCGCACGGCAGAGTCTCGAAACCGCTGCAGATAGGTCAGGCTCGGCGTCGTATCCTCGCCGACCTGCTCAATCGTCTGGCGCAACAACTCCCGCCGCGAGGCCGTCACGTGGCTGCGCCAATGCCGGGCAACCGCGGAGAAATCAAGTCCGAATTTGGCGGCGGCGTCTCGCAGCGACGCGCCACGGGCGAGAAGACTCTCGAGCATCCACGCTTGCGGGTGTCGGCAAACTTGGCAGCGACCGTTAGGCTTCCCGGTGCTCATTTACAGCCCTCCACCTCTCTGTAGTTAACGACGGGCGCCGCGGGGCGGAGACTCCCGCGGCGTCCATCGGTCGCCCGGTTGAAGAAGTTGAAAACCGGTGCGGCCGCGGGAGTTGAGCAGACGGCGGCACGCGCGCGACAACCTGTCATCTCGCAACTACCTGTAAATCTTGGAGAACGGCGTGCCCGGCGCCATCATCTCGTTAGCGAGTTGTGTCAGCGAGCCGCCCGGTCTAAAGCCCGCGGCTTTGCCCTCCAGCATCTCCTCGAACGTGCGGCCGCCCTCCGCGCCGGTCGGCTCATTGTTGTAGGGACGGTCTGGGCGATACCGCGGTACTCTGCCCTCAGTCATGTGCCGCTGGGGCATGTTTCCTCGAAGGCCATCACGGTGGTCGGGCTCCCAGTTCAAGTCACCTCGGCGCGGCGTCGTGTACCGGTGCGGACCGAAATCGTTGTCATCGTGATCGCGCTCGGGATCGCGCGGCCAATTCATCGCCGCGGCGTTCTGAGCCGGCCCAAACAGTCGCGCCATCGGGTGCGCCGGCTCGTCCGGGGCGTAGTCGTAACCTGACTCGAACTCCGTGTTATAAACGCGGCCGCTTTCGTGAAACGCATCCGGATTGCCGCGCGGCTCGCGGAACTCGCGGTCGCGAACCGGCTGCGACCGGAACGGATCGCGCGAGCCCTCATCGCGCATTCGACCCGCGGGCCTGTTCATGCCGTCGCCCGCAGTTTTGTTAGCGTGCGGGTGCGGCAAGTCAACCTGCTCTTGACATAAACGGTTGCAGCGACGTGTCGCTTCTCTCGCGCGGTGACTCGCGAAGGGCGTCTCTTTGTCGTGTTGGCTCGCCAACGCTGCAGCCCGGTGATGCGCGTCCGCGGCCGCTTCGTGCGCTCGAGCACCTGTCATATTGCCGGCTTCCTCCTCGACATAACGACGCACCTGGTGCATCCGAGCGAGTTCCTCGTGCTGTGCGCGAGAAAGCGCGTTGTCGCGGCTCGGGCGGTCGTTGTGGGCGGCGATTTCCTCAGCTTCGCGCTCGATTCTCTTTTCCAACGCGGCTCGAAAGTCACCGCGAGGCAGCCGAGCGACCCGTTGGGTTTCCTCGAGCAGCGCGGCGGATTTTCCGTAAAAGCCTGTTGAATCGCGCACCGCAGCGACGCGCCCTAAGTCTCGCGCGGTGGCGCGAGTTGCCGCTCGCAGATGGGCCTGCTCGAGCCAAGCGGGCATTCGAGCAAACGATGCGCCGACTCCTTTGGCAATCGCGGAGCCGCTGCCGCGGAGGATCATTTGGCTGATCACGCGCCCCGCTTTGTCGAGTGCGATGTCCGAATTGTCGGGAAAAAGCCTATACGAAGTCATGTCGGGTCTCCTGAGATGAGCGCCTCGAGCCGCTCCTGGAATTTTTCGGCGTATGGTTCGACCTGGGCGGCGGAAATCTCGCTGGGTGCTCGCCCGGCGTTGGCAATGCGCTCGCGCAGAGCCTCAAGCGGCGCGCTATTGTAGGTGGAGGAGTTCGTCCAAACGGCCCCGTATTGCTGCCGACTGAGGACGGCGAGCAGTCCCAGCAGCTGCTTTCGCACCTCGAAGCCGGCGGCGGCGTGCGCATGGTAGGCTTGGAGTAACGGCTCGGTCTCAGCGGCCAAGGCCTCGAGCGCCGCGCTCCGGATCGCGGTCGCGCTCCCGGCGATCAGGCGCTGCAGATTACCGAGGCGCTCTCGCAGGATCGGCAGCTGCGCCTCGACCGCCTCGGCATCGCGTCGCGTGTCCTCGGCAGCCTGGCGAGCGGCACGGAGCGCAGCCTGCTGCTCGGGCATGAGTTGGGGGGGCGCCGAATGCGCGCCGCTCAAAACCCATCCAGACATTGCCGCTCCCGCCTCGCGCTCGAGCTGCGCGAGCTCCGTGCGCACCTCGGAGCCCCGGCGAACGACTGCCTCCGAGCGCGAAATCACACCAGCAACGTCGCCCGCGGCGCGGCGCGCGTCCTGCAGCGCGCCACGGAGCGATCGCAGCTCAGTAAGGGCACGAGTAGCGGGCGCCGGCTGATCGGCCGGCAGGGGCGATCCTGCGGCGGTAGGGACGGCGGAAAGGTTGGATCGTCGAGTCACCGGGATGTCTCCTCTTCGGGATGCTGCCCCGGTGATCGGTAGCAAGCGAGTGTTTTGGATGGTGCCACAACACGTGTCGGTGCGTCAAGCAGTGGACAAATAGTGGACACGATGGGTCTGTGCAAGAAAAAAGGCGACGAAAGCAGGCAGTAAGTATCGACGACAGAACGCGTTACCGCCCTGGAAAGGCGATACGGCGAGCACCACACCTGCGGCGACCCTGGAGCGGCGGGACGGGCATGCGAAGGGAGCATGTCAGCACTTGCTATGCAAGGCTACGCATGGGGAAAGTCTATGGTGTTCCCCTATATACACACGCGCGCACGCGTAAAGGGTAAGTATGTCTTGCGTAGCCTTGCATAGTCGTTGTCGGTGACCGAGACTTCGCGGAACGCGTCGCATCGAGCGGAGGTAGGACAAAATGATTGATTTCATCGGGCAGCCCTGCACGACGATTGAGGCCTTCACCTCCATGCTTGCTCGCGCTCTGGACCTACCGGAACTCACCCGCGCATCAGGCGAGACGGACCGAGAGTGGCTCATCCGGCGTGTCGACCCATTGAAATGGACCTCGCGCAATTGGAAGGAGACCGACCTGTCGAAGCTCGATGACCAGGAGCTCAATCTTGCCGCGAGTCAGATCTGCGATGCCTGCGCCGACTATTGCCAGGACAAGATCGCCGAGCGCTGGAATCGCGAGCGGTTTGGACCTGAGGCAGGCGCCGGTCAGCCCCGGCGCCGGTAAACGGTTCTATTGCCACCGATCCGGCCGACTTTGGACCAGCCCGCGGCCTGCATCGCGTCGGCAACTGAGGCGCCCAGCTGGCGGGCCGTGGTGGCATAGGTCGGTGCCGCCGGATCGAGACCGAGTCCGTGCACCAGAACGTCGCGGACCGTTGTCTCCCCCTTGCCTCCCTCTTGTTCTCGCTTCAGGAAAGCCGCGACATCATGCTCAAGCTCGGTCACGTGCACACGTTCGGTTTGCTGTGCCGCCGCCCATCGCGCCTCAGCCTGCGTCAGATGCCATTGAGCTCCCTGCTCGTACTCGTGGCGCGCTTCGGCCCATAGTTGATCTCGGGCGCGTAGCAGTGCGTCCGCGTCGATCCGGCCGCACTTCACGGGCCAATATCTTCGGTTGCCGGTCCGGTCGCGCAGGTACTCGGCCTCGTTGGTCGTGCCGATAAAGACACACTGCCTCGGGAATTGAGCTGTGCGCCTACCGTACGGCGGTCGGAACGTATCGTGCGTCTGAGTGATGTAGCTCTTAGTCCGTTCGATCTCCGAGGTCTTGACCGCTTTCAGCTCGGCAATCTCGATGATCCAGCGCCCGAGCAGCTGCAGCATGGCATCCTTGCTTCCGATATCGGGCAGCTCGCCGGCGAACCATTGGGGGTTCACTGCCAGTGTCCGCGCGGCGGTTGTCTTCCCACTCCCTTGCGGCCCCTCGAGCACGAGGACATGATCTGCCTGGCAGCCCGGTTGCAGGATGCGGGCAACCCCGGACACCAAATAACGCTTCCCAATCGCCTCCTGATACGGGGGATCCCCGAGCGCATTGAGATACTCCGCAAGCCAGATTTTCAGGCGCGGCTCGCCGTCCCACTTGAGAGCTTTTAGGTAGTCGCGCACAGGATGGTAGGACGCCTCTTGCGCCACCACCGCGACGCAGTCGGCTACCGCGCCGCGGTTTCGAGCCTTCAGCTCGCGTGATTGCAGCCACGCGATGCAGTGTGTGTCATCGGTTTCCGTCCATTTCGGGCCCTCTTCGAGCTTGCGCCAAGGGGGTGAGCGTGTCAGCTCGACATCGAGGGCCATGGCGTTGTAGCGCACCAGGTCCTTGAGCTCTGGTGCATTACGCATTGCGATGAGGATGTTGCGCTCATCTCCGAGGTACCCTTCGCTGCTCTCTGCAAGGAGCATGCGCCAGTCGTTTGGTTTCTCGCGGGGAGGAGCCTTCGGCTTCTTGCCGCGCTTTTTCATCGCCTCGAGCAGCTGGACGATGTTGATGTTGTCGTAGTCACCGTCCATCGCGTGACTCCCCGAGCATCCTGCGAACTTGCTCGACGCTCAATCGGGTTGCGGCTGCGATCTCGTGATCGGTGTAACCGCGGCTGCGCAACTCATACACTGCGACGCGCATTTGTTC